>RFNL01000288.1 GCA_009927195.1 Betaproteobacteria bacterium
ATCGCGCGCTGAGTTGGCTGCGCAGTGGCTTGCGCAAGGCCTGGTGTCCCAACCGGTGGGGCAGTTTGGCTTGAGGCTGGACAAACCTTTGCCGGTTGAGCAAATACCTGGGTTTGAAGCTGGTTTGTGCTCCGTGCAAGATGCTGGCGCGCAAATGGCTGCGCCTTTGTTGTTGGATGCAATGCCCGGGCGTGGTGCAGACAGCCGCATATTGGATGCATGTGCAGCGCCTGGCGGGAAAACAGCCCACTTATTGGAACTGGCAGATGCGCAACTGGTGGCCTTGGACATTGATTCCTCACGCTGTGAACGAATCACCAGCAACTTGCAACGACTGGGATTGTCGGCGCAGGTGATGGCCGAAGATGCCTTAGAGACCCGGGCCTGGTGGGATGGACGGGCGTTTGATGGCATCTTGCTCGATGCGCCTTGCACGGCCTCGGGCATAGTTAGACGGCATCCCGATGTGCTGTGGTTGCGCCGAGCCAGTGATGTGGCTCAATTGGCACAACTGCAGCAAAACCTGTTGCATGCCCTTTGGCCCTTGCTCAAACCCGGCGGCGTGATGCTTTATTGCACCTGTTCGGTTTTCAAGCAAGAAGGAGAGGCGCAGGTCAAAGCGTTTCTTCAACACAACACCCAAGCCCATGGTTTGCCTTGTGCAGGGCATCTCTTGCCGCAAAATGGCGGCCTGAGTACCGCTGTCACTGACAATCAGCCCAGTGATCACGATGGCTTTTTCTACGCACTCCTGCAAAAAAACTAGAACCGAACGCATGTCCCATGGAAAGGACATTTGTGCGTGGTTGCGAGCCTGCTTTTTGGTGTTCGCTTTGGGTTTTTCCGTGTTTGGGGCTTGGGCCCAAAACCAGGTGAGCATCACGGCTTTCCAAGTAGAGCGGGAAGAAGATGCTTACCAACTGTCAGCGCAATTCGATATGGAGCTGTCCTCAGCGGTTCAAGAGGCCTTGCTCAAAGGCATAGCCGTGCACTTTGTATTTGATGCAAAGGTCTATCGAGAACGCTGGTATTGGTCGGACAAACTCGTGGCGACTGTTCAGCGCCATGTCCGAATCAGTTACCAACCCTTGACGCGACGCTGGCGTGTGCAAATTGCCGCACAACCCATTGTGCAAAGTGGCTTGGGCATGTCTTTGATGCAAAGCTATGACAGTTTGGAGGAAGTGATGTCGAATTTGCGGCGCCTGACGCGCTGGAAGATTGCCAACACAGCCCAAATCGATGCAGGCGCTGGGCATCGATTGGAATTTGGTTTTTATCTGGACCTGAGCCAGTTACCCAGGCCACTTCAAATGGGTGCCACGGGGCAACCCGAATGGGAATTGGCGATCAGCAAAAGTTCTCGTCTGGTCACAGATGCAGCCCGATGAGTGAGCGAGTTGGTACGCGCAAATCCACTTGGCGCTGGCTATGGGCCATTGGCGTGGCGGTCGTTGTGGCACTCGGCCTGGTGTTGTTGTTCTTGTTAACCCTCGCCGCTGACAACCAGGTCTTGTATGAGCGAAATTACGATGCCTTGCTGATGCTCAATGCCTTGGTGGCCTTGGTGTTGCTGAGCGTCATTGGTTGGACTTTTATCCGGTTGCTGGTCCGTTGGCGCAGTCGCAAATTTGGCTCGCGGCTATTGGCCAAGTTGGCCATGATTTTTGCCTTGGTGGGCATGTTGCCGGGGGTATTGATTTATGCGGTGTCATACCAATTTGTGTCCCGCTCGATTGAGAGTTGGTTTGATGTGCAGGTCGAGGGCGCTTTAGAGGCTGGACTCAACCTCGGGCGAACCAGTTTGGATACTTTGGCCAGCGAGTTGAGCAGCAAAACGCGCGTGGCTGCAGGTCAGTTGAGCGATGTTCGCAGTGTCAGCGCTGGCTTGGCCTTGGAGCGTTTGCGCGATCAATTAGGAGCGGATGATATTATTTTGTGGAGTTCCTCAGGGCAACCGTTGGCCAGCGCGGGTGCATCTTTGTTTCAACTTCATCCGGAGCGACCTGCAAGCGCGCAGTTGCGGCAGTTGCGCAGCCAAGGCGTTATTTTTCAATTGGAAGGTTTGGAAGATGGGGTTGCAGGCAAGAGCCAACGCGCCAGAGTCAAGGTGTTGGCCTTGGTTGCGGCACCCGGATTGGGCTTGTTGGACGAGAGCCGCATTCTGCAAGTGACACAAACTTTGCCGCCCAATTTGGTCAGCAATGCTTTGGCGGTGGAACTGGCTTATCGAGAGTATCAGGAACGCGCATTGGCGCGCCAGGGACTGCGCCGGATGTATATCGGCACCTTGACCCTGACATTGTTTTTGGCGGTTTTCGGTGCGGTGCTGTTGGCGGTTTTGCTGGGCAACCAATTGGCCAGGCCATTGTTGTTGTTGGCCGAGGGGGTGCGTGAAGTGGCTGAGGGCGACCTCAGCCCCAAAGCGGTTTTTGAAAGCCGTGACGAACTCAGTGAATTAACCCGCTCATTTGCTCAAATGACGGCCCAGTTGGCGCAAGCGCGCAATGCATTGGACGACAGCATGGAACAGGTCGATCTGGCGCGGGCCAACCTGCAGGCCATTTTGGACAACATGAGTGCTGGCGTGATCGTTTTGAACGAATCCGGCGTGGTCATTTCTTCCAATCCAGGCGCAACGCGCATTTTGCGCGTGCCCTTGGCAGCTTACGAAGGCAAGCCACTTGGCGATGCGCCTGGCATGAGAGACCTTGCCGCTCAGGTTGAACTGGAGTTCTCAGGTTTTGTGGGCGAACGAAGCCAACATGGCTTGGACCACTGGCAACAATCGTTCGAACTTCCAAATGGACAGGCCGCGGTGCCCAGCCAAGGGCCCAGTTCTGGCCATCAAGGTGTGACCTTGGTGGTGCGCGGAGCGGTTTTGCCCAACCAAGCCCGTTTGTTGGTGTTTGACGATATCTCAGAAATTGTGTCAGCCCAGCGCGCACAAGCTTGGGGTGATGTGGCACGCCGCTTGGCCCATGAAATCAAAAATCCGCTGACCCCGATCCAGCTCTCGGCCGAGCGTCTGGAGATGAAACTCACTGGCAAGCTGGCTGACAGCGAGCAGGCCATTTTGGTCAAATCCATCAAAACCATAGTTGATCAAGTCGATGCCATGAAGCGCTTGGTCAATGAGTTTCGCGACTATGCGCGCTTGCCGGTGGCCGACCTCAAACCGCTGGACTTCAATGCCTTGGTCTTGGAGGTCCTCAGTTTGTATGGCGAAGAGACCGCTTCTGTGCCAGTGTTTACCGAACTCGACCCCGAATGTCCCCGGGTGATGGGCGACGCCTTGCAACTGCGGCAAGTCATCCACAACCTGCTGCAAAATGCCCAGGATGCCACCCCAAGCCATAAAGCCCATTGGGGTGTGATCTTGCGCACCCAATGGGTGGCCACATCTGGGCGAGTTCGATTCACCGTCATTGACCACGGCAACGGTTTTGCTGTGCATATTTTGCAGCGTGCCTTTGAGCCTTACATCACCACCAAAGTGCGTGGAACAGGTCTGGGTTTGGCGGTGGTCAAAAAAATTGCGGACGAACACGGCGCCAGGATTGACTTGAAAAATCGCGAGCTTGATGGTGTTGTGCAAGGGGCCCAAGTATCGTTATCATTCGAGACAGAATCTCCGCATCAGCTCATGATTTAGCAGGCAATATGGCAAATATTTTGGTGGTGGACGACGAACTTGGTATTCGTGAATTGCTTTTCGAGATCCTCAACGACGAGGGTCATCAAGTGGAACTGGCAGAAAATGCCGCTCAAGCCCGTGCAGCCAGGTTGGGAGGACGTCCTGATTTGGTACTGCTTGATATCTGGATGCCCGACACCGATGGTGTGACATTGTTGAAGGAGTGGGCGACCTCGGGCCTGCTCAACATGCCTGTGGTGATGATGAGTGGTCACGCCACCATAGACACGGCGGTCGAAGCCACCCGCATCGGCGCGCAAGCCTTTTTGGAAAAGCCCATCACCCTGCAAAAACTGCTCAAAGCGGTGGAGGGTGCCTTGGCACGCAAGTCGCCTTCTCCACCTGTGACTGCCTTGCGCACACAAGCTGTGACGGTGTCATTGGCGGAGTTGGTGCCATCGACCATGTCCATGGCGGAGCCTGTGCCCGTGGATATACCTGCCCATCATCAAAGTTTTGATCTGGATGTGCCGTTGCGTGAAGCCAGAGATGCATTCGAAAAGGCGTATTTTGAATTTCACCTCGCCAAGGAAAACGGGTCCATGACCCGGGTCGCCGAGAAAACGGGTTTAGAGCGCACCCATTTGTATCGAAAGCTCAAGCAGTTGGGCGTGGACTTGTCCAGAGGCAAGCGGCAAGCCAGTTGAAGTTCAATCAAGTGTTGGTGTGACGGCTATCGATTGGCCCCAATCACCTCACTGGCGAAGTTTGCGGGCCACCCATTGCGCCAAGCCTGTTGAGCGCACAGTCCACACAAACAACAACGCACCCACAATCACCCCCAGCAAATCACCTACAGCCATGGCCACAAAGTCATGCAGTGGTTGGGGGGAGTCCGCATTCATGAATTGCCACAACAGAAAGTGCAAGCTCGGGTTGATCAAGGTGTATATGGTCGATAACAAGAGTAAATCATTCAAATTGGACAATGCGACCGATCGACGACATACCCACACATAAAAACCATAGGCAGCAATGGCACTGCTGCAAGAGGCCAGAACATTTAACCAAGCCAGGCCATTGAGGGTTTGGTTTGACAGGAGTATCAACTCTGCACCGCCCAAGCCCGTGGCAAAAGT
Organism: Betaproteobacteria bacterium; assembly: GCA_009927195.1. Taxonomy (GTDB): domain Bacteria; phylum Pseudomonadota; class Gammaproteobacteria; order Burkholderiales; family Burkholderiaceae_C; genus Limnohabitans. Next base: position 4,777 of record RFNL01000288.1, read on the forward strand.
GCCCCACAGAGGACCCAAGATCAACAGATTGGCCAAGCGAATGAAAGAGGGCAAGTAAATCCATGAGATGTTTTGTGTGACTTCCCAAACCCCAAACACCCAAATATTCAACAGGTGCAAGGCCATGTAAATGAATGAGCCCAGCAGCGCGAGCGGCAAAAGATGAAGCCAAGATGGTGATTGACGCGAAAAAAACATGCTGCATTATCTGGCCAGATAGTGGGGTGTTCACATGACGCTAAACGGCTTGTTTCAGGACCACATGAAGTGGTTGATGAAGGTGAAAGTGGCCGCTTCACAGCCTTGGAAGCACACTGGGATCGCATTGAGCGGTGTTACAATTTGCTGACGGCCCGGTAGCTCAGTTGGTAGAGCAGAGGACTGAAAATCCTTGTGTCGGTGGTTCGATTCCGCCCCAGGCCACCATGATCACCAGGTGGCGCCAAATCATCTGATGGTGCTCTTAAACGAGCTGACTTTCACCATCTTTGCGTCAAGTATGAACATTAAAGTATCGTATATTTTTCTTGCTCGGTGGTGTTGCTGAGCATGTATCAGTCGTGCGCGGCTTGGGCCGAGGCCTTTGCGGCAAACTCAGCGCGCAAGGCGCGCAATTTGGCCCTGGGGTCTTCTTTAACGGTGGCATCGTCCAAGCCCATTTCAGCGATGAAGCGGCTGGGTATCCCTGCCACCAAGTCGCGGCCTTTTTTGCGCTTGCGCGCCCAACTGACAGCCAATGTGTGCTGCGCACGGGTGATGCCCACATACATCAAGCGGCGCTCTTCTTGCAGGTGAATGGCCTGAGATTCCGTCAACACGCCCTCGACCACGGGCGTGTCTTGCCTGAAGGGCAACAAGCCCTCGTTGACGCCCACCAGCATCACATGGGGCCATTCCAAGCCCTTGGCGGCGTGCAGGGTGGAGAGCGTCACCACGTTTTGATCGCTGTCGCGTTCGCTCAGTGTTGACAGCAATGAAATGGTTTGCGCCACCTCCAGCAGGTTTTTGCGCTCAGACACCAAGCTGACCCCGGCCGCATCATC
>RFNL01000274.1 GCA_009927195.1 Betaproteobacteria bacterium
ATGCGCCGACCATTGACACGCATCACCATGGGCGCAGGCACCAAGTCTGCCCGTAATATCTGCTGCCATTGGCCCGGATGATCCTGCTGCAATTTTTCGATCCACCACAGCGGGTGGTTCCAGCGGGCTGGTAAGGCCTGATCGGTCAACTTGACCAAGGCCACATGTTCTCGCAAGAAACGCCGCAGGCAAGCATTGACGAAGGTCGCCTGGGCTTTCATCTGGGGACTTCGCTTGGCTGCCTCCACCGCTTGGTTGACCAAGGTAAATGTTTCATAAGGGGCAAGCTCAGGCTGCCAACACAACGCCAGCGACACACACAACAAGCCGTCTACCTCGGGCGGGGGTTTGCGCGGCGCCAAAATATTTCGCAATGCCTGTGCCCGTCCCCAATGCCGCAAAGTGACATACAACAAGGATTGAACGCCCGCACGCAGCCCGAGGGGTATGCGCAGCAACGCAGCGCTGGCCGAAGTGCCTTGCGCCACCGTGGAGAGCGCCACTGCAGTGGCTTGCAATTGCTGCCACAGCGGCAGTGGCTGCGCAACCATGCCATTGGTCACAAAGGGCTGGCCGGGTGAAATGAAAACAGCCTGGCCAAGAATAAGGCGGGAAACTGCTCGATCGCCGAGTTGTATGCCGCAACCGCTTGGTTGTATCGCTCTATGTCGGGTTGAATCAACACATCCAGCTCCACCCACTTGGCATTGATCTCCGCTGCCACCGTGATGTAGTACACGTCTGGGTGATTGAGGGCTTTCCAGGCTTGTGACAACTCCAGCATGCTGTCTCGCAAAGCACGGGCAGCCGAATGCGAAAACAACAAATCTTGCCAATGCGCCATCGCAATTGCTGTTTTTCGGGCAGCCGTTTGCAAGCGGGTCCAATGGGCTGCCCCCAGTTCAGGTGCTATGGACGACTGCCAGCCAAATGGCGCCGAAGCGGCAGCGGTCACTGCCAACTCAACCAATTCTTCATACCGCGTCAAATGCACATCAATCACATCGACCATTTGGCCGATGACCGCGCGCAGTCTCACCAAGCGGTTGTATGCACCCAGCGCCCAAAAAACCAACAGGGCCAAGTACAGCATGGACCACCCCGTGCTGATCATGTGCAACTCCAACTAGAAAAACAAAGGCCCACAAGGGGCCTTTGTTTTCTTAAGCAGATCCAGCCGCATCCTGGCCACTGGCGTCGGCCGGTTCAGCGGCATGATCTCCCGAACCCGTTGTGGCCTCGGCCAGCTCAGCGGCCTCGGCTTCAGCAATGGCACGCCGCTCGACTTCGTCCATGGCATCCTTGACCTTTCGCGCTTGGTGATAAGCCATGCCGCTGCCTGCAGGAATAAGGCGTCCCACAATGACGTTTTCTTTCAAGCCACGCAGTTCGTCTCGCTTGCCCATGATGGCCGCTTCGGTCAACACCCGGGTGGTTTCTTGGAAAGAAGCCGCCGAGATGAACGAGTCGGTCGAAAGTGAAGCCTTGGTGATGCCCAACAATAAGTTGGTATAGGTCGCGGGCAATTTGCCTTCGGACAACAAGGTCTCGTTGGTATTGAGCATTTCAGAGCGCTCGACCTGCTCGCCTCCGATATAACCCGAATCACCCGGGTTGTCCACCACCACGCGTCGCAGCATTTGGCGAACAATCACTTCAATGTGCTTGTCGTTGATCTTCACGCCTTGCAAACGATACACGTCTTGCACTTCATCGACAATGTATCGGGCCAACTCTTCAATGCCCAGCAAGCGCAGGATGTCTTGCGGATCGGCCGGGCCGTCCACAATGCTCTCGCCCTTGTTGACCACTTGGCCTTCGTGCACCAGGATGTTCTTTTCCTTGGGCACCAACTCTTCCCAAACGGTGCCCTCAGGATCGGTGATTTGCAGGCGCATCTTGCCTTTGGTCTCTTTGCCAAAGGACACGGTGCCCGTCATTTCGGCCAAGATGCCCTTGTCCTTGGGTGAGCGCGCTTCAAACAACTCGGCCACACGGGGCAAACCACCGGTGATGTCACGGGTCTTCTGACCTTCCACCGGGATGCGGGCCAGCACCTCGCCGGATCCCACATCTTGACCATCGCGCACCTGGATCAAAGCGCCGACCTGAAAACCAATGGTCACCGAATGGTCGGTACCCGGAATCTTCACTTCTTTGCCAGAAGCGTCGATCAGCTTGACTTGTGGACGCACGACCTTGGTCGAGCCGCGGCGCTTGGGGTCAATCACCACCAAGGTGGACAAACCGGTAACTTCGTCCAACTGCTTGGCAACGGTCAGGCCCTCTTCCACATTTTCAAACCGAACCTGACCGGCAAATTCGGTGATGATGGGTCGTGTCAGCGGGTCCCAGTTGGCCAACACCACACCGGCCTTGATGTTTTGGTCGGCCTTGACCGACAAAATGGCACCATAAGGCACTTTGTGTCGCTCACGCTCGCGACCCACCTCGTCATGGATGACGATCTCGCCAGAGCGCGAAATAACCACCAAATCACCTTTGCTGTTGGTCACATAACGCATGGTCGGGTTGAAGCCGATCACACCATTGGACTTGGCTTCGACATTGGAAGCCACAGCCGCACGCGATGCCGCACCGCCGATGTGGAATGTGCGCATGGTCAACTGGGTACCCGGTTCACCAATCGATTGGGCCGCAATCACCCCCACTGCTTCGCCGATGTTGATCTCGCCACCTCGGCCCAGATCACGCCCATAGCACTTGGCACACAAACCGAAACGGGTTTCGCAATTGAGTGAGGTGCGCACTTTGACTTCATCAACGCCCTCGTTTTCCAGCAGGTCCAGGGCATCTTCATCGAGCATGTCGCCGGCTTTGACCAAGACCTGTTGGGTTTCGGGGTGTACCACATCATCGGTGGTGGTGCGCCCCAAAATGCGATCGCGCAAGGACTCGATCACCTCACCGCCCTCGACAATGGCACGCATCACTTGGCCATTGGCGGTGCCACAATCTTGCTCGGTCACCACCAAATCTTGTGTCACATCCACCAAGCGACGTGTGAGATAACCCGAGTTGGCGGTTTTCAGTGCGGTATCGGCCAAGCCTTTGCGCGCACCATGGGTGGAGATAAAGTACTGCAACACATTGAGGCCCTCGCGGAAATTCGCGGTGATGGGTGTCTCAATGATGGAGCCGTCAGGTTTGGCCATCAGGCCTCGCATACCGGCCAGTTGCCGAATCTGGGCGGCAGAACCGCGCGCACCCGAGTCCGCCATCATGTAAATGGAGTTGAATGATTCTTGCTCCACTGGATGGCCATGGCGATCGGTGATTTTTTCTTTGCGCAATTGGTCCATCATGACCTTGGAAACTTGGTCGCCAGCCTTGCCCCAGATGTCCACCACTTTGTTGTAGCGCTCGCCCACAGTGACCAGGCCAGAGACGTATTGCTGCTCGATCTCTTTGACCTCTTTTTCGGCCGCCTCGATGATTTGATGTTTTTCCTGAGGCACCAGCATGTCATCGATGGCAATCGAGATGCCAGCTCGGGTGGCCAAACGGAAACCGTTTTGCAGCAGCTTATCGGCAAAGATCACCGTCTCTTTCAATCCGCAGCGGCGGAAAGAGGTGTTGATCAAGCGTGAAATTTCTTTCTTCTTGAGGGCTTTATTGATGTTGCTGAAAGACAAGCCCTTGGGCAAGATTTCCGACAACAAAGCCCGGCCTGCGGTGGTATCGACCAGCGCCGTGTGGGCAATGAATTCACCGCTTGCCTTATCTTTGGTCCACTCGGTCAAACGCACACTGATTTTGGCGGTCATCTCCACCATGCCTGCATCCAAAGCACGCTGCACCTCAAAGGTATCGGCAAAGACCATGCCTTCGCCTTTGCCATTGATGCGCTCACGGGTGGAGTAATACAAACCCAGCACCACGTCTTGCGATGGCACGATGGAGGGCTCACCAGAGGCGGGGAACAACACGTTGTTGGAGGCCAGCATCAAGGTGCGTGCCTCCATTTGCGCTTCCACCGACAAAGGCACGTGAACCGCCATTTGGTCACCGTCAAAGTCGGCATTGAAAGCCGAACAAACCAAGGGATGCAGTTGGATGGCTTTGCCCTCGATCAAAATGGGTTCAAAGGCTTGAATACCCAAGCGGTGCAAAGTCGGCGCACGATTGAGCAACACTGGGTGCTCTTTGATGACCTCTTCCAAAATATCCCACACAACGGCTGTGCCAGATTCAACTTCTTTCTTGGCCGCTTTGATGGTGGTGGCAATGCCCATGGCCTCCAAGCGAGAAAAGATGAAGGGCTTGAACAATTCAAGCGCCATCAGCTTGGGCAAACCGCATTGATGTAGCTTGAGGGTCGGCCCCACGGTAATCACCGAGCGGCCCGAATAGTCCACCCGCTTGCCCAACAAGTTTTGGCGGAAGCGGCCACTCTTGCCTTTGATCATGTCGGCCAAAGACTTCAACGCGCGCTTGTTGGCACCGGTCATGGCCTTACCGCGACGGCCGTTGTCAAGCAAGCTGTCCACCGCCTCTTGCAACATGCGTTTTTCGTTGCGGGCAATGATTTCGGGCGCTTTGAGCTCCAACAAGCGGCGC
>RFNL01000257.1 GCA_009927195.1 Betaproteobacteria bacterium
TTGCAAGGTTTGATGCCCGACACCGCATTTGGGTGTGGTGATGGCCCGCAAGAAAGCCGGATCGTCATCGTTATTGACCCACAGCCGCAGCCATGCGCAGAGGTCTCGGATTTCAGCGCGGTCAAAAAAGCTTTGTCCTCCAGACACTTTGTAGGGAATGGCGGCTTTGCGCAGGGCTTTCTCCAAAACCCTGGATTGGTGATTGGCTCGGTACATCACACAAAAGTCACGCCATTGATGCGGGGTGGCCGTGTGCGTCGCCTCCGCTGCGCGCAGTGACTGAATGCGCGCCACCACCCGCTCGGCCTCGTGTTCCTCGCTGTCGGCATCCACCACCCGCACCGGCTCACCATCGCCCAATTCGCTGAACAATGTTTTGGGAAACAACTTGGGGTTGGGTCGGATCACATTGTTGGCGGCTCGCAAAATGGCGCGGGTCGAGCGATAGTTTTGCTCCAATTTCACCACCCGCAAGCGGGGGAAGTCCACTGGCAAGCGCTTGAGGTTGTCCAAGGTCGCCCCACGCCAGCCATAGATGGACTGATCGTCGTCACCCACGGCGGTCAAGCACTGTCGGTCACCGGCCAATAATTTGAGCAGTTCATATTGGGTGGCATTGGTGTCTTGGTATTCGTCCACCAACCAATGGCTGATTTGTGCTTGCCATTTCGAGCGCACCTCAGGCTGATTTTTCAGCAGCTTCAAGGGCAGCCCAATCAAATCGTCGAAATCAACGCTTTGGTAGGCGCTCAGGCGCTCTTCGTAGCGTGCCATGATGCGCGCTGTGATGCGTTCGTTGTCGTCTTTGGCCTGGGCCTCGGCCATGGTGGCATCGAGGCCCATGTTTTTCCACAGGCTGATGGCCCACTGCCATTGGCGCGCCGTTGCCGCGTCCGTGGTGCCGCCGGCATCTTTGAGCAAACTGGTCACATCATCGCTGTCCAAAATACTGAACTGCGGCTTGAGGCCCATGGCCGCACCGTCTTGGCGCAAGATGCGAACACCCAACGCATGAAAGGTGCAGACCGTGACTTGTTGTGCCGCTTTGCCAATGAGTTTTTTGGCCCGCTCGCGCATTTCTGCCGCTGCTTTGTTGGTGAAAGTAATGGCGGCGATGGCGCTGGGCGCAACGCCCGACTGAATCAGCAAGGCCAACTTGTGGGTGATGACTCGGGTTTTACCAGACCCCGCACCGGCCAAGACCAGACAAGGGCCATGCAATACATGAACAGCTTCGAGTTGTGCTGGGTTCAGACCGGAGGACATGCAGGCGACGTTGGCGCAAAAGCTTTCGATGATAGCCGGGCACAATGTCACTCATGACAACTGTTTTATGGGTCACCTTTCCCTTTTTCGCACTGGTGCTGGCTGGGTTTTTAGCGGTTCAGCAAAACTTATTGAGTGTGGATGCGATCCCGGGACTTAATGGCTTTGTGCTGTTTTTTGCGCTGCCTTGTTTGCTGTTTCGGTTTGGCGCCAACACCCCTATCGCCCAGTTGCTGGATGCACCACTGTTCATCACCTATGCCGCATGCGGCTTGATTTTGGTGGCCGTGGTGGTGGCTTGGAGCTTGAACGACCGCATCCGCTGGAACGATGCGGCCTTGGGCGCGCTGGTCGCGACATTTCCCAACACCGGTTTTCTGGGCGTGCCTTTGCTGGTGGCTTTGCTCGGCCCGAGTTCTGCAGGCCCGGCCATCGTGTCCATCATTGCCGATTTGTTGTTCACTTCTTCTGTATGCATCGCTTTGTCGCGCATGGGTGACGCGGGCGAGCATGGGTCTCGCCAAGCGGCCTTCAATGCCCTCAAAGGTGTGCTGGCCAATCCCATGCCTTGGGCCGTTTGCTTGGGCGCTTTGTTTTCGGCCAACGAATGGCGCTTGGCCGAACCTGTGGACAAAACCCTGAGTTTGTTGGCCGACGCAGCGTCGCCAGTGGCCTTGTTCACCATCGGTGCGGTGCTGGCGCGCTCACAGGTGCGCGCCCGTTTGAGCCCGAACAAGACCATCCGGTTGATGGACTATGTCCCTGTGGCCTTGGTGAAATTGGTGGTGCATCCCTGCCTGATGCTGCTGGTAGGTGCGACGGTCATTCAAGCGGGTGTGCCTCTGGATACGCATGCCTTGATGGTGGTCGTCTTGGTGGCCGCTTTGCCCAGTGCCAGCAATGTGTCGATGCTGGCTGAGCGCTTTGGCGCTGACAACGGGCGCATCGC
>RFNL01000343.1 GCA_009927195.1 Betaproteobacteria bacterium
GCAGCTTGCGCATGGCTTCCGCTGATGCCAGCTTTCGGCGTTACTTTCGCATCCAAGCGGCGCAGCAAAGCCTGATCGTGGTGGACGCTCCACCGGCGCATGAAAACTGTGCCGCTTTTGTCAACGTTGCCCAATTGATGCGGGCCGCTGGCTTGAATGTCCCCCTGGTGCTGGAGTGGCAGGTCGAGCACGGCTTCATGCTGCTCACCGATTTGGGCCAACAGACCTTGATGCAACAACTCGATGCCAGCCTACCGGCCCAACACCAAGCCGATTTTTTGCGTGCGCTCGATGCCTTGATCGATTGGCAATGCGCCAGTCAAGCCCAGGTCTTGCCCGCCTGCGACAAAGCCTTGCTGCTGCGCGAGTTGCAATTGTTTCCCGACTGGTATGTGGCGCAGCACCGCGCGCTGGTGTTGACCGATGCTGAGCAGCAAACCCTGGCCCAGGCTTTTGAGACCATCGTCACGCGCAACCTGTCGGTACCCCAGGTGTTTGTGCACCGCGACTTCATGCCGCGCAATCTGATGATTCCGATGGACCCAGCAGAAAAGCGTCTCGGTGTGCTGGACTTCCAAGACGCGGTGCATGGCCCCATCACTTACGACGTGGCCAGTTTGATGCGCGATGCCTTTATCAGCTGGGACGAAAGCTTTGTGATCGACATCACCGTGCGCTACTGGGAGCGTGCTCGCCAGCGCGGGTTGTTGGGCACGGGTGAATTGGCCAGCGACTTTGGCCTGTTTTGGCGCGAGGTGGAGTGGATGGGCTTGCAGCGCCACCTCAAAGTGGCCGGCATTTTTGCGCGCCTGGGTCTGCGCGATCACAAGCCCAAATACCTGGCCGACACGCCCCGGTTTTTGGCCTACATTCGGGCCACCGCCAGCCGTTACCGCGAACTCTTTCCTTTGCTGCGCTTGATCGACCGCATTGAAGGCCATGCTTCAACCAGCGGCTACGCGTTTGGGCGGATCTGAGCCCCGTGCCAAGGTTTTTTCATCCCGGCCCCTTGCATGCCCAATGGAGCACCTTGCTCAGCCCTGCGGCGGCGCGCCATGCCCAAGTGCTGCGCTTGCAACCCCAGGACCCGGTGCAACTGTTCAACGGCGAAGGGGGAGAGTGGTCAGCCTGTATCGAGCAAATGGGCCGCAAAGACGTGCAGGTGCGGGTGTTGGACCACCTGCCGGTGGAGCGCGAAGCCGCACACCACGTGGTATTGGCCGTGGGCATGCCTGCCAATGAGCGCATGGACTGGCTGGTGGAAAAAGCCACCGAATTGGGCGTGGCCCGTTTGGTTCCGCTGATGACCGCGCGCAGCGTATTGCGCTTGCAAAGCGAGCGTGCGCTCAAGCGCCAAGCCCATTGGCAGGCGATGGCGCATGCAGCCTGCGAACAATGCGGTCGCAACCGCCCGCCCGTGATCGAACCGCCGCAAAGCTTGGTGCATTGGTTGCAACTCGACCATGGCCACAGCCAAAAGCACTTGCTGTCGCTTTCCAACCAAGGCGCTGCGCCCCCATTGGGCAGCCCCCATGTGACCCTCTTGAGTGGCCCCGAAGGCGGCTTGAGCAGCACCGAAGAGAAACTCGCCATCGCTGCCGGCTTTGCGCCTTGGCAGCTCGGGCCCCGCACCTTGCGGGCGGAAACCGCGGCCCTGGCCGCGCTCACTTTGTGTGCCGAAGTCCGCGTGGCCTGAGACTTACCCTAATACCCAAGAAAGAAACCCATGAACCGACCG
>RFNL01000233.1 GCA_009927195.1 Betaproteobacteria bacterium
CAAGCAGTGGCAAAGCGCAAACGATTTTTCTTAAAACCGCAAAGATGCACCCAAAAAAACCACACAATGGTTGAATCGGCTCACCAAGAAGCCTCACGTTCTGAGGTGGCGCTGGTTTTGTGGATGGTCAAGTCTGTCCCCTGGTATTCTTCTTCGGGGCTCAAGCGCAGCCCCATGGTCCATTTGAGCAGGCCATAAACCACCGTACCGGCCAGCACGGCCCAGGCCACGCCGAGCAAGGTGCCCAAGGCTTGGGCCAGGAAACTCACGCCGCCCAAACCGCCCAAGGCGGGCAGGCCAAACAGGCCGGCGGCCAATCCGCCCCAGGTGCCACACAAACCGTGCAAGGGCCACACACCCAATACGTCGTCAATCCGCCAGCGGTTTTGGGTCAGGGTGAACATGGCCACAAAAATGACGCCTGCCACAGCGCCCGTGACCAGCGCGCCCATGGGATGCATCAAATCGGAGCCCGCACACACGGCCACCAGCCCAGCCAAGGGGCCGTTGTGCACGAAGCCCGGGTCGTTGTGGCCCATCACCAACGCCGCGAGGGTGCCGCCCACCATGGCCATCAAGGAATTGACGGCGACCAGACCCGACATTTTGTCCAGGGTTTGAGCGCTCATCACGTTGAAGCCAAACCATCCCACGATCAAAATCCAGGCGCCCAAGGCCAAAAAAGGAATGCTCGACGGCGGGTGTGCCGACATCGCCCCATCCTTGCGGTAGCGGTTGCTGCGCGCGCCCAGCCACAAAACCGCTGGTAGTGCCAGCCAGCCGCCCATGGCATGGACCACCACGGAGCCCGCAAAGTCATGAAACTCAACGCCAGTTTGGGCCACCAGCCAGGCTTGGACCCCCAGTCGCTGGTTCCAGGCCACGCCTTCAAACAGCGGGTACACCAAGCCGACCAATATCGCCGTGGCCACCAGTTGGGGCCAAAACTTGGCCCGCTCCGCGATGCCACCGGAGATGATGGCGGGAATGGCAGCGGCGAAGGTCAACAAAAAGAAAAACTTCACCAATTCATAGCCGTTTTGGGCCACCAAAGTTTCTGCAGATACCCAAAACCCGGTGCCGTAGGCCACGCTGAAGCCCACCGCAAAATAAACGACGGCGGAAACCGAGAAGTCGACCAGAATTTTCACCAAGGCGTTGACTTGGTTTTTTTGGCGCACTGTGCCCAACTCCAGAAAGGCAAAGCCGGCATGCATGGCCAAAACCATGATGGCGCCCAAGAGAATAAACAGTGCATCCGCGCTTGTTTTTGGTGCATCCACAATGTCGCCCTTTCGTTTGTGCTTTATACCGGTGCGCTTTTGGGGTTCAAAAGCAATTTGCACCAATAGAAAGCAAAAATCACACCAAAATGGTGTCTGGGCATGGGCCTGTGGTTCAACGCTCGGTCATGGCCCCTTGAAATGCTTTGAAGATGGGTTTGATGAGGTATTGCAACACCGTGCGCTCTCCGGTGCGGATGTCCAGGCTGGTGGTCATGCCGGACTTGACCAAAATGTCCTGGGCGCGGGGATTGTGCGATTGATCGGCATCAAGACGCACCTGAATGCGGTAGAACACACTGGTCTCTCCTTTGCTGCCTTGTTCGCTCAAGGTGTCAGGGCTGATGTGGGTGAGCTTGCCTTTGAGCGTGCCATAAATGGAGTAGTCAAATGCATCCACCCGCACCGTGACCGGCAAGCCCAGTTGGAGGCTGCCCACATCGCTGGGGGAAACCCGTCCCTCGACAAAAAAACCGCCGTCGGTGGGCGCAATTTGCATCAACTCATCGCCGGCACGCAGCACGCCGCCAATGGTGTTGACGCGCAGGTATTTGACCACCCCGCCCACCGGAGAGACCAACTCGGTGTGATCCAAAATGCTTTGCCGCTCGTTGAGTTTTTGCTGGCTGGTGGCCAACTCCTCCTCGGCCTTGCTGGCATCTTGTCGGGCTTCTTGCAAATAGCGGTTGCGGGTGGCGCTGATGCGACCGGCAAGGTCTGTGACTTGGCGTTCGGAGCGCAGCAAATCGAGTCGGCTGGTATCGCCGGTTTTCATCAGCTTTTGGTTCATCTCCAGCTCTTCCCTGGCATTGGCCAAGGCCTCTTGCAAATACCCCAGCTCTTCATCCAGGGTTTTTTTGCGCTGCATGTACAAACCCGCTTGCGCATTGGTGAACTCGGGGAATGCCTTGCTTTGGCGGTTAAATACCAAGGGTTTTTGATCAATCTCGGCTTGTGCCCGGTCCAATATGGCACGCAGCGATGCCACCCGTGCCACCGTCTCTTGGAAGCCCGCTTTTGCACGCTCTTTCTCCAACACCGCCAAGGTCTCGCCGGCCTTGACCGCTTGCCCCTCTTGCACCCGCAACTCGAAAAGCACACCACCGTCGGCGGCTTGAATGACTTGGGTGCGAGCGTCAGGAATCACTTGGCCGTGGCCCGCACCAACTGGTCGAGTTCAGATTGGGATGCCCAAATCGCCAGGGCCGCAAAGCCCGCCGACAAAATGGAAATCGTGGGCCAGCGCGAATGCTGATCGGCATAACTCATGGCGCTGTTCCTTGAGGCGCGGGGGTGTTGGCCTGCAGCCGACGCAGCACTTCATCGCGCGGGCCATCCATGGCGATTTTTTGTTGCGCCACGATGATCAAGCGCTGCACCAGGACCAGCAGTTCGGGTTTGTGGGTCACCAAAACCAAGGTGTCTGTGGGCTTCAAGGTTTGCGCCAGCATGTGGATGATGCGTTGCTCGGTCGACTTGTCGACATTCGAGGTGGGCTCATCGAGCAACCAAATGGTGGGTTCGCGCAAAACCACGCGGGTCAAGTTGACCAATTGTTTTTGGCCACCCGACAGGCCTGTGCCACCTTCTGAGATTTTTTGCAGCAAGCCTTCAGGGTGCGATTGAATGACCGATTGAAGCAAGCCCGTGCGCTCGGCCGCGGCCAGGATGCGCGCATCATCGGGCACGACCAAGCCCAGGGTGAGGTTCTCGCGCAGACTGCCTGCAAACAGCCGGCCGTCTTGTTGCAAGTAACCGATGTGCTCGGACAACACCCCTTTGTGGATGTGTCCCAAGTCCATGTCGTCCAAAAATATCCGCCCTTGCTGGGGGGCATACATGCCGCTGAGCAAGCGCAACAACGTGGTTTTGCCGGCACCAATCGGTCCCAAAATGCCAATTTTTTCGCCAGCACGAAGGGTCAATTGCGGCGTGGCGAATGCCGTTCGCGAGCCGCCGTAACTGGCATGGACGTTTTCAAACCGGTAAGCCCCGTGAATGATCTCGGGCATCAAGGGTGTGTCCACCCCATGGTGATCGTCTTGCATGCCCCACAAGGTATTGAGCATCTTCACCGACACCTTGGTGCTGGACCATTGCAAATAAAGCGCAGGCAAGCCGGCAATGGGGGTCAGCACCCGACCCGACAAGATGCTGCAGGCGATCAGGCCGCCCATGGTCACTTCGCCACGGCTGACCATCAAAGCGCCCATCGCCACCAACAAGGCATACGACACCTGTTGAAAGGCGGCGCTAAGGTGTTGCGCGTTTTCCGTCACCGTGCGCATTTGCAATTCGCTGGTGCGCGACTCGTCGGTGGAGTTCATCCAGCGCTGTAACATGCGCCAGCCCGATTGGCCCGACTTGATGGTCTCAGCCCCTTCAATGCTTTCGACCAACAAGCCGGTTTTGAAATTGCTGGCCTGGTAAACCACCTCGGCGAGCAAATCGGATTGGCGCTTGAAATAAAAGCCCAAGCCCAGCGACAGCACCAAAAAAACCAGGGGAATGGCGGCCAGATAAGGCCCACCCAGGACGGCAATGAGCAACAAAAAAACAATGGCAAAGGGTGCATCGACCGCCATTTGGGTGGTGAGGCTGGTGAGAAAAGTGCGAAGCGATTCATAACCCCGCAGTTGCGAAGCCAAACTGCCCACGCTGCGGGGCAATTGGTCCAGCCGAATCTGTAAAAAACGCATGTAGGTGGCGCGCGCCAAGCGCTGATCGACACTGTCGATCAAGGCCTTGTAGAAATGGCTGCGCAAATGCTTCAGCAGCAGCTCGAACACAATGGCAATCATCAGGCCCAAGGTCAGGGCCAGCAAGGTTTGCACCGCGCCTGTGGGCACCACGCGGTCATACACCTGCATGCTGAAGAATGAACTGGCCAGAGCGATCAGGTTGATCACGATGCTGCCAATGAAAATTTCCATAAAAATGGACTTGGAGCGCCACAACTCGTTTTTAACGATGTGAAATACCGGACTGCGGTGGGCTTCAAAGGGCTTTGCCGCCAGGCCCCGAAAAAGCCGGCCTTGGGGTTGGCCGTCCAACACCTCCTCGGCCCATTTCTTTTGGTGATCGTCAAAGCGCTCGATCACCCATTGCTGGCGTGCGTTGAGGCCGCGCACCAAGGCAAACCCCTTTTCAGCATCATGCAGCAGCACGGGCATGGCGGCAGGGTCGAGCTGGCGAATCGGCTTGAAGCGGGGCGACTGTAAATGCGCGCTGATGGTGTTGAGCAGGCTTTGCGGGTTGAGTTCCGCATCGCTGGCGGTGGTCACCGATTTGTAGGCCGCGTCCACCGCCTCGACCAAGGCAAGCCGATCGCTGGCCGTGTTTTGCAACGCGTTCAAACGCATCAAAGTCATGTACAAGGTGTTCATGCTGAAAGGTTTGATGTGGTTCAGCGCACCACTGCCGGTACGCTGGGGCCACCTTCGGCCCAAATGGTCAACCGCCAACTCAGTTGCATTTGATTGGTTTGGGCATCGATGAGTTGGCTCTCGGCTTGTTGAATTTCTCGCACCGCGTTCATCACCTCCAGCCAGCTTTTGCGCCCGGCCAGAAACTGGCGCTCCCAGGCCTCTTGGATCAAGCGTGTCGACTGCAGCGATGTGCTCAGGGAAGGAATGCGCCTGGACAAATTGCGGTAGAGCGTCAAGTCGTTGCGCACCTGCTCGTTGATGTTTTGGCGTTCGTTTTCCACCTCGGTTTGCGCCGCTGTCAACCTGAATTGAGCCGATTGTTGTTGGTTCAACGTCGACAAACCAGCGCCCACTTGGGACGAGACGCTCAGGTAAACCCGGTCAACGGTGCCATAGTTCAGGTAGGTGAAGCTGCCGTGCTGGCGCTCAAAACGCAAGCTCAGTTGCGGGTACATGTCGGCGCGGGCGGCGCTGACTTCGGCCTCGGTGGCCAAGGCCTGCGCTTGCAAGCGCTGAACGCTGGGGCTGTTGCTTTGTGCCTTGGCCAGCCACAGGGCATCGTCGCCGTCGATGGGCAAAGGGGGGGTGAGGGTGGTGCTCAATTCGGCCGACGGAATGGGCCGGGACAGCAATTCGCCCAAACGGGCCAGGGCCGATGCTTTTTGGGCCTCAACCCCGTACAAATCGGCCTGGGTGGACTCGATCCGGCTTTTGGACAACAGCACGTCGGCTTCGGTGGCGGCGCCAGCGCTCAGGCGGCGCTGCACCAGCTCCAGCAATTTGGACTGGCCTTGCAGGCTGTCTTCAAAGGCCTTGCCTTTCAAATACGCCACCTGCCAGTCGGTATAGGCTTGCAGCACACGCAAAGACAGTTGCTGGCGCGCTTCCAGGACCGAGGCATCTTTGCCTTGTTTGAGTTCGTTGGCACGGGTCACATTGGCCCCGAGTTTGCCCCCGGTCCAAATCGGCTGGCTGATGCGCAAGGTGGCAACCGGGTCATCACGGTATACCAAGGCCGGGTCGTTGGTGGCATTGGCCCGCTCCACGCTGAGCGACGGGGTGGGAAAGTATTGCCAGCGCGCGCTGTCGATGTCGACCCCAGCGGCCGAGGCCAGGGCTTGTTGCATGCGCACCTGCGGGTGGCGCGCCAATGCCTCGGCCATCAGGCCTGTCAAGACGCTGGTGGCAGGCGCACGTTGGGCCCAAGACACGCTGGCCATGGCACCCACAGACGCCATCCAAAAGCTGTGAAACAACAAACGACTGTTAAGTTTCATAGAAGTGATTGTTTTGAAAGCACATTTTAGGTCAAACATGCAGACAAATAGTATTCAAATTGGCCCTTGGCTAGAATGTACGGGTGCGCCGATTTGCTTGAGCTTGCGGGCGCGTCAATAAATTCAGCTAAAACTGACACCGCCTGGCGCTGTCGAGGCTGACCCACAATGAGCCATGACTTTGATTGCGCAACCCCAGTCCATGCATTTCACCCAAGCTTTGGGCTTACGGTGTGGTCGTGAACTGGGGCCTTACCAACTCGTATACGAAACTTACGGCCAACTCAATGCGCAGCGCAGCAATGCCGTCTTGATTTGCCACGCCCTGAATGCCTCGCACCACGTGGCGGGCACCTATCCCGGGCAGGACAAAAGCGAAGGCTGGTGGGACAACATGGTGGGGCCGGGCAAACCGCTCGATACCGATCGTTTTTTTGTGGTGGGCGTGAACAACTTGGGTTCGTGTTTTGGCTCTACCGGGCCGATGCACACCCATCCCCAAACCGGGCAGGTTTATGGGGCCGATTTTCCGGTGGTGACGGTGGAGGACTGGGTGAATTCCCAGGCCCGCTTGTTGGACCAACTGGGCATCGAACAGTTGGCAGCGGTGATGGGGGGCAGCCTGGGCGGCATGCAGGCCCTGAGCTGGACCTTGCAGCACCCCGATCGGGTTCGCCACGCGCTGGTGATCGCCAGCTCGCCCAACTTGAACGCGGAGAACATTGCGTTCAATGAGGTGGCGCGCCGCGCCATCGCCACCGATCCCGATTTTCACGGCGGGCATTTTTACCGCCACGGCGTGGTGCCAAAGCGTGGCTTGCGCATTGCCCGCATGCTCGGCCACATCACGTACCTGAGCGACGATGTGATGAACGCGAAATTTGGCCGCCGCTTGCGCCATGCCCTGGCCGGTGCGTCCTTCCAATACACCACCCAAGACATTGAGTTTGAAATAGAGAGTTATTTGCGCCACCAAGGCGATAAATTCAGCGACTATTTCGACGCCAATACCTATTTGCTGATCACCCGTGCGCTCGATTACTTTGACCCGGCGCGTGAATTTGGTGGCGACCTGAGCGCGGCACTGGCGCGGGCCAAAGCCGATTTTTTGTTGATCAGCTTCAGCACCGATTGGCGGTTTTCCCCCGCACGCAGCCGCGAGATGGTGCGCGCACTGCTGCAAAACCGCAGCACGGTGAGTTATGCAGAAATTGACGCACCCCACGGGCACGATGCTTTTTTGCTGGACGATGCGCGTTATTTGTCCCTGGTGCGCAGCTACTTTGACCAAATCGCTCAGCAAGGGGGATTTGCGTGAGCGATCTCCTTGTGATGCAGGCTTTGGCCAACCTGGTGCCACGTGGCAGTCGCGTGCTGGACCTGGGTTGCGGCAATGGTGAGTTGCTCAGCTGGCTGCAAACGCACCGGGCCTGCACAGGTTATGGGGTGGAGATTGACGATACCAATGTGCTGGCCTGTGTGCGGCGCGGCGTATCGGTGATTCAACTCAACCTGGAACAAGGCCTGAGCATGTTTGAAGACCAGTCGTTTGATGTGGTGCTGCAAATCGATACCCTGCAACACCTGCGCAATGCCGAGACCATGTTGCGCGAAACCGCGCGGGTGGGCCGCATGGGCGTGGTGGCCTTTCCCAACTTTGCCCATTGGCCCAACCGCTTGAGTGTGTTGTCGGGTCGCATGCCGGTGACCAAGCGGCTGCCTTATCAGTGGTACGACACACCCAATATCCGGGTGGGAACCTTCAGCGACTTTGCCCAGTTGGCGCAAAAAAACAACTTGCGCATCACCGATGCGTTTGGCCTGCAAAATGGCCGCGTGGTCCGGCTCTGGCCCAATTGGCGCGCCGCCACAGCGGTGTTTACCTTTCAGTGAATGCTGGCGGACTTCAGGTGCTGCAGGCGGGCCAGCCAGAGCAGGGCCACACCGGTCAAGCCAATCGGCAGCAATGAGCCCAGGTTGAGCCAATCCCATCCCGAGGTGGTGACCAATGCGCCAGAGGCAAACGATGTCACCGCCATGGTGGCAAACACACAAAAATTGAGCACCGCCTGTGCCCGGTGCTTGTCCTGGGGGGCATAACCCTCCAGTGACAACGTGGTGCTGCCGGTGAACAGAAAATTCCAGCCCACTCCGAGCAGCAGCAAAGCGATCAAAAACTGTTGCACCTCGATGCCGCTGAGTGCAATGACCACGCAACCGGCATTGAGCAACACCCCCACGCCCATGATGGGCAAGGCACCAAAGCGTTTGATCAGGTGGCCGGTGAAAAACCCCGGTGCAAACATGCCAATCACATGCCACTGGAGCACAAAAGCCGTGTCGGCAAAACCAATGCCACAGGTTTGCATGGCCAGCGGTGTGGCCGCCATCAACAGGTTCATCACGCCATAGCCCAAGGCGGCGCTCAATGCAGCGACCAAAAAAACCGGCTGGCGCATCAAGCTGGCCCAACTGCGTTGCACCTGGCCCGCGGCTGGCGCGGGGGGTGTGGGGCCAAAATCGATGTGGTAGATGGCCAGCCAAGCCAACACCGCCACGCCCATCAAACACAGATAGGCCCCGGCAAAAGGGATGTGCAGCAGGTTTTTGGTTTGGTTGGCCAAATTGGGGCCCAAGATGGCGCCCATCAGGCCGCCGGCCATGACCCAGGAGACGGCTTTCTCACGCCCTTGGGCCGGTGCCAGTTCGGCCGCGGCAAACCGGTACAACTGCGCGTTGGCGCTGTAGTAGCCCGCTATCAGGGTGGCGACCACCAGCAACCAAAACCACTGGTGCAACAAGGCCCACAAGGCCATTGCGCACGACAGAAAGGCCACCACCAAGCCGGTTTGGAAAGATTTTTTGCGGCCCCATTGGGCCTGAGTGCGCGAGACCAGGGCTGTGCTCATGGCGCTGCCCACCACATAGCCCATCACCGGCAAAGTGGCCATCCAACCCACCGGGGCCAGGCTCAAACC
>RFNL01000216.1 GCA_009927195.1 Betaproteobacteria bacterium
GTATTTTTGGTTGGTTTGGGACACCGGCAGGTTACGCCATGATTGCGCGCCGCCACATGGGCGAGCACGGCACCACCAGCGATCAATTGGGGGCCATTGCAGTGGCCTGCCGCAAACATGGGGCACTCAACCCCAAGGCCCAGTTGCGCAAGCCTTTGACTTTGGAGCAGTACCGCGAGTCGCGTTTGATCGCTGCGCCCCTTCGCCGCGATGACTGTTGTCTGGTGTCTGACGGTGCCGCGGCCGTGGTGGTGATGAGTGCACAACGCGCGCGCCAACGCCACCTGAAGCAAGCCGTTCCCATTTTGGGATTTGGCCAAGGCCAAACCTCATGGGAGGTGGCCCAACGCGCTGACCTGACCACCACCGCGGCCGAACAATCCGCCCATACCGCTTTCAAGATGGCTGGGCTCACACCCAAGGACATTGATGTGGCCCAGCTTTATGACTGCTTCACCATTGCACCCTTGATGACGCTGGAGGCCTATGGATTCTGTCCGCGTGGCAAAGGCGGGCAATTTGTCCAAGGTGGACGCATTGAAATTGGTGGCGAATTGCCCATCAACACTTCGGGCGGTTTGCTGTCGGAAACCGGGATGCCCGGTTTGCAAATGGTGCTTGAAGGTGTGCGCCAAATGCGCGGTCAAGCGGTCAACCAGGTCAAGGGTGCCCGCACCTGTGCCATCAGCAACCAAGGCGGCATCATGCACACCCACTCCACCCTGATATTGGGCCAAGCCTGAGGACAAAGCCATGGACGAGCACACCATTGAATCTCTCGCGCCCGAGCGCGACGCCATCAACAGCCCTTATTGGGACAGTTTGGCCCAAGGCCGCTTGACCTATCAGTGCTGCAACGCATGCCATAAAGCTTGGTTACCCCCGCGCAGCGAATGCCCGGGCTGTTTGTCCGATGACTGGGCCTGGAAAGAGGCCAGCGGTCAAGCCAAGCTCATCAGTTGGGTGGTCTACCACATCGCTTATCACAAAGCATTTGAGCATCGCGTGCCCTACAACGTGGCGGTGGTGGAGTTGGCCGAGGGCCCGCGCCTGATCAGCAACGTGGTGGGCATCGAAGACCATGAGTCATTGGTCATCGATCAGCCTTTGCAGTTGCGCATCGAAACCGAAGGCGGCGTGGCCTTGCCACGCTTTGTATTGGCTTGAAGAGGGCTGGGGTGTGCCATCGCTGGTTTTTCCCCATTGCGCTGGGCTTGACGACGGCCATCATCGACCATTGAACAGGAGATATGCATGCACAAACAAAGTATGAAACACGCACTTTCGCTGGCTGTGTTGGTGATGATGGCTTTTCAGGCCTGGGCACAAACGGCTTTTCCAGTGCGCGCACTGCGCATCGTGGTGCCCACCACACCGGGCAGTGGTTCGGATGTGACGGCGCGTTACTTTGGTGAGCAAATGGCCGCTGCTTTGGGTGTGGGGGTGGTGATTGAGAACCGACCCGGCGGTAACGGCATCATCGCGGCCATGGCGGTCAAGCAAGCGCCTGCCGATGGCTATACCCTGTTTTTGGGCACCAACACGCACCTGGCGGTCAACCCCATTGTGATCAAAGACCTGCCCTACGACCCGGTGAAAGATTTCAAGCCCATCACCGGTTTGGCGCGGGGAATGATGATTTTTGTCGGCAATCCCCAATCCAAGATCGGCAACTTGGCCGACTTGGTCAAGGCCTCCAAAGCCCAGCCCCAAGGTTTGAGTGTGGGCACCTATACCGCGGGCTTTCATTTATCAGCGGCTTGGTTTGCCAACGAAGCGTCGATCCCATTTGTGAATGTGTCCTATAAAGGTGCGCCCGAGGTGTTTTTGGGATTGATGGCCGGTCAACTCGAATGGGGCGTGAGCGATCTGATTGCGGCCATGCCGCAGGTCAAGGCGGGCAAGTTGCGTGCTTTGGCGGTCTCGGGTGAAGCGCGCCATCCCGACTACCCCGATATCCCCACCTTCAAAGAGCTGGGCTTTCCCAACTATGTGAACTACACCTGGACCACTTTGTACGTGCGCTCAGAAACCCCAGAGCCTGCCACGCAAAAACTGGTCGAGACCTTGCAAAAAATCATGGCCAGCCAGACCACCAAAGATTACATCCGTTCCATCGGGTCTGACCCGTTGAATTTGCAGGCCAACGACATGCGCCAATTTCAACGCACCGAAACCGAACGCTTCAAACGCATTGCCGATGGCGCAGGCATACGACCGCAGTGACAAGACCGTGCGCACCACCATGAACACCCAAACCCAACTGACCCGCGCCGATTGGCCCGACCGTGCGGTGGTGATCACTGGCGGCGTGCGCGGCCAAGGTGCGGCCTTGGCTGGTTTGTTGTTGCAAGCCGGTGCGCAGGTGCATGTGTTGGACTGCTTGCCGCCCAGCGATTCGGCATGGGGTGCATTGGCCCAAGTGGCAGGTCAAAGTACAGGTCAGCTTCACCCGCACCATGGCGATGTGGCCAGCCCACAAGCTTGGCAGGCACTGGCCACCTGTGTGCAATCGCTGGGGCATCCCCTGCTGGGATTGGTCAACAATGCCGGCATCACCGGCCCTCGCCACACCGTCACCCACACCGTGTTGGCCGACTGGCAGCGGGTGTTGGATGTCAACCTCACCGGCAGCATGCTGGGCATTCATCATTTGGCACCCCACATGGCTGCGGGTGGGTCCATCGTGAACGTGTCATCCACCGTGGGCATGACGGGCTATTACTCGGCGGCTTATTCATGCAGCAAATGGGCTTTGCGTGGTCTGACCCGCAGTGCGGCGATGGAGCTCGCCCCCTAAAGGGGTGCGCGTGAATGCGGTGATGCCCGGTGTGGTCGATACCGACATGATCCGCAACCACCCGGCATTGGTGCAGGCTTTGCAAACCACGATTCCCTTGCAGCGCATGGCCAGCAGCTTGGACATCGCCCAGGTGATTTTGTTCTTGCTCAGCCCCGCTGCGGCCTACATCACTGGGGCTGACATACCCGCTGACGGTGGGGTCACTGGGGCGGGTTTGTATTGGCCGGTGGCGCAAGCGGTGGGAGCGCTGGCATGAAGGGGCCACAGGATTTCCAAAAGCTTTGGGGGGTGACGTTACCCACAGCTTCACAAGGCATCACGTCAAAAGGCATCACTTTCAAAAGGAGACAAACATGTTCAACATCAAACGACGCACTTGCGCGGCCTGGGCCATCGCGGCGGCGCTCACAGCCTCTCCGGTGTGGGCGCAACAAACCCTCAAGATTGGCGCGATCAATCCGTACAGCGGCCCCATGGCTTTGTATGGCAACGAGGTCACCCGGGGCTATGAATTAGCTGTAGACCAAGTCAACGCCGCTGGTGGATTGCTGGGGCGCAAAGTTGAGTTGGTGCGAGGTGACGCCAGCACGCCCCAGCAAGGCATTGCCATGGTGGAGCAACTGGTCAGCCGCGACAAAGTAGACCTGTTCATGGGCACCTATCTGAGCGGTATTTCTCTCACCGCCAGCGATACCGCATTGCGCTACAACAAAATTTATTGGGAAACCAATGCCCTGGCGCAGTCCTTGATAGACCGTGGCTTGCCCAACTTCTTTCGCAGTGGTCCAGACGGCGGTACATTTGCCGCTACTTCAGTGGCCACGGTGCGCAACCTGGTCGCCCCAGCGATGAAAAAGGAAATCAAAGACCTGAAAATTTGGCTGGAGCACGAAGATTCTATTTACGGCACTTCGATTGCTGAGGCCCAAAAGCGCCAGTTGGAGGCCTTGGGGGCCAAAGTGGTGGGCGTGGGTGCCCATTCGGCCCGCACGATTGATCTCAACGACACGGTGTTGCGTGCCAAGCAAGCAGCGCCAGATATTTTGATCAACACAGGTTATGTGCCGGACGGCAATTTGTTGTTGCGCACTGCCCGCGATCAGGGTTTCAAGCCCGCTGCCATCATTTTGGTGGGCACTGGCGACACGCCCGAGACCTTGCAGGCTTTGGGCGCCGCCTCTTTGGAAGGCATTTTGGTGGTGGGCTATCCGCGCAATGACATCACAGAAGCCTATGGCCCGGGCAACAAAGCCTATTTGGCCGCCTACCGCGCCAAGTACAAATCCGATCCCGTGGCCCCACAAGGCATGACGGCTTACTCGGGCGTGCAAATGCTGTTCGAAGCGATTCGCCAAGCCGGTAGCGTGGACCCCGAGAAGGTGCGCGCCGCTGTGGCCAAACTGGACAAGCCAGAAAACTCTTATGCCTCGGGCTATGGGGCCAAGTTCGATAAGAACATGCAAAACGTGCGTGCCTGGGTCACCACCTCTCAGTGGCAAGGCGGCAAGATGGTCACCGTTTATCCCAACAACGCGGTGCTGCCTGGTATCAAGCTGGGCAAGTTGGCCCGTCCTTGATCGGCGGCAAACCCCACGGGGTTTGCTGTCGCGCTTGGACCGAATCATGGCGAACCATGACCTGAAAGCGACACATGAGTGATTTGATCAACGTGTTGGTGTTTGGCCTGTTGCTGGGGGGCATTTATGGCCTGGTCAGCATTGGCCTGAATTTGATTTTTGGTGTGGTTCGCATCGTCAATTTTGCCCAAGGCGAGTTGGTCATGCTGGGCATGTATGGCAGTTATTACGCGTACACCCAATATGGATTGAGCCCCTATGTATCGGTGTTTTTGGTGGCACCGGCGGTGGGCTTGCTGGGCATGGCGATTCAGCGTTTGGTGATCCAACCGCTGCACAACGAATCGAACATGCAGATCTTTGCCACTTTTGGCTTGTTGATGATGTTTGAAAACATCATGCTGATGATCTCGCGTGGTGAGGCCAAAAGCATTGGTGGGGATGTGGGTGCCGAAGTGGTCACCCTGGGCGACATGAAGTTCAGTTTGGTCCGGGTGGTCACCTTGGTGGCGGTTACCCTGATCACCATTGGGCTGCATTTTTTTCTCAGCCGAACCATGATGGGCAAGGCCATCCGCGCCGTCACCCAAGACAAGCGGGCGGCGCGCACCATGGGCATCCATGTCGAGCGCACCTATTTGTTCACTTTCGGCATTGGTGCTGCCCTGGCTGGCATGGCTGGAGCCATGCTCACGCCGATTTATTCCATCACCCCCACGGTGGGGGGCAACTTCATCTTGGCCGCTTTTGCGGTGGTGGTGCTGGGTGGCCTGGGCAGCGTATGGGGGGCTTATTGGGGCGGCTTGATCGTCGGAGTGGTTGAGGCCCTGGCGGGCTTTTACATCGATCCAGTGTTACGCAGCGCCATCTGGTTTTTGATTTTCTTGGTGGTGTTGGTGGTCAAACCAGCCGGCTTGCTTGGGCAAGTGGGCGCAGAGGAGGTGGGTTTCCGTGAACAACATTGAATCTGATCCACACAGCCTTACATCGGGCCAGGGTGTGATGGCCAGTACCAACAAGGTGCTCATGACCTACCTCTTTTGCATGGCATTGGCGGCCTTGCCCATGCTGCTGTTGGCCGACGACGCGCACTGGCTCAATATTTTGGCCTTCACCTATTTGATGGGTGGGCTGGCGGCCGCTTGGAACATCATTGGCGGCTTTGGCGGTCAGTTCTCCTTGGGCCACGGTGTTTTTTTTGCCATTGGTGCATACTTGACCGCTCAAGGGGTCATCCGCTTTGGCTGGTCGCCGTGGTTGACCATGTGGCCCATTGCGGCCGTGGCCGCCTTGGTGGCCGTATTGATTTCCTGGCCAACGTTTCGTTTGCGCGGCCCATTTTTTGCCATTGCCACCTTGGCCTTCAACGAAGTGGCTTTTGTGTTGGCCAACCACTTTGATTCGTTCACGGGTGGCCCGCGAGGCTTGATGATTCCGTTCAAAGCCGGCTTTGCCCAGATGATTTTTCGCGATCGATGGCAATACGCGCTGCTGATGTTTGCCTTTGTGGCCTTGGTGGTGGGCATCAGCGTGTGGTTGCGCCGTTCGCGCTTGGGCTACTACCTGTTGGCGGTGCGCGAAGACGAAGATGCGGCCCGTGCCTCGGGCATCAATGTGCTGTCAGTCAAATTACGCGGCATGGCCATCAGCGCATTTTTGACCGCCATGGGAGGAACCTTGTTCACCATGTATTTGCGCTTCATTGATCCGCCAACCTTGTTCACGTTGCCCGAGGTGGGCGTGAAGTTTGCATTGTTGGCGTTGATCGGAGGCATTGGCACGATTGCCGGCCCATTGTTGGGCGCAGCGCTGATCGTGCCCTTTGAAAACACTTTGCGCGCCGAGATGGCCAATGCCTTGCCAGGCTTGAACTTGGCGGTGCTGGGCTTGCTCATGGTGTTGGCGGCCTTGTTCATGAAGCGCGGCATCGTGGGGGCCTTTGAAGATGCCCGCAAGCGCTGGTTGGGCCAGAAAGGGGACATGCCATGAGCCAAGCCATGTTGCAGGTCAAAAACGCGAGCAAGCATTTTCTGGGCTTGAAGGCGGTTGACGCGGTGTCGCTGGCGGTGCACCCGGGTGAAATTGTCAGCATCATCGGCCCCAACGGGGCGGGCAAAACCACGTTCTTTAACTTGCTCACGGGACAGTTGGCACCCACCAGTGGCGAGGTCTTGTTCGAAGGCCAAGCCATCAATCCTTTGCCACCCCATGCGCGGGCGCGTTTGGGCATGGGTCGCACCTTTCAGATCTCCAAACCATTGATCGCTTTGACCGCCTTGGAAAACGTGATGATTGGTGCCTTCTTGCGCGACGCCCCGCTGTCGGTGGCGCGCGACAAGGCCATGGTGGTGTTGGAGAAAGTGGGTTTGGCCCGCCTGGCCATGCGCCGTGCGGGTGACTTGACCCTGAGCGAGCGCCGTCGCTTGGAAGTGGCCCGTGCATTGGCCTTGCAACCCAAGATCATGTTGCTCGACGAGGTGATGGCGGGTTTGAACCAAAGCGAAGTGGGCCAGGCCATTGAGTTGTTGCAAGGCTTGCATGCGCAGGGCCTGACTTTTTTGATCATCGAACACAACCTCAAGGTGGTGCGCGCGTTTTCAGAACGGGTGGTGGTGCTGGATCGGGGTAGGCACATCGCTGAGGGCAGTGCCGATGAAATCCTCAACTCACCCGCAGTGATCCAGGCCTATTTGGGAGACGGCCACATGGGCAAAGGGGGAACTGATGTGCAACCCGGATCGGTCACCGCAGGAGCGCGCGCATGAGCGATGTGTTGAACGTGAATGGCCTGCGTTCAGGCTATGGCGAATTGCCCGTGCTTGATGGGGTTTCGTTGCGTGTGGGCGCGGGTGAAATTGTGTCGGTATTGGGGGCCAATGGGGCGGGTAAGACCACGCTTTTGCTCACCATCAGTGGTCACTTGCCTGCCCATGGTGGAGCGGTGGATTTCGATGGTCACGACATCCTGGGTATGCCTGCGCACCAAGCGGTCGAAAAAGGCCTGGTCATGGTTCCCGAGGGGGGGCGCTTGTTTCCGTTCATGACGGTGTTGGAAAACCTGGAGTTGGGGGCCTATCACCCGGTGGCCCGCGCCCGCATGGCACAAAGCCTGCAAGAGGTGATGGGCTTGTTTCCCATCTTGGCCGAGCGACGCGGCCAACTTGCAGGGCGGCTTTCTGGTGGCGAGCGCCAAATGTGTGCCGTGGCTCGGGCCATGATGGCTTTGCCCAAGTTGCTGATGCTCGACGAACCCTCATTGGGCTTGGCGCCCATCATGGTGGACAAGGTGTTTGACATGGTGCGTGCTTTGGTCGCGCAAAAAGGGTTGTCGGTGCTCTTGGTCGAACAAAACGTGGGCAACGCCTTGCATTTGTCCCAGCGGGCCTACGTGCTCGAGCATGGGCACATGGTCAAGTCGGGAGTCTCGACAGACTTGCTCAACGACCCCGAAGTCCAACGCTCCTACATGGGTTTGTGATTCGTGGAACGACCAGCCAATGCCATTTGCAGTGTAGGCGCAGGAGCGGGTTTCGCAGGTGACCGCATTGACCCTGCGCTGGACTTGGTGCGCTCTGGTTTGATCGACACCATTGCTCTGGAATGCTTGGCCGAGCGCACCTTGGTGCCTGCCATCAAAGCGCGAGCCGACAACCCCCGTGCTGGCTTCGACCCACGCTGGAAACGCAGACTTGGCCCTTTATTGCCCTTGGCGGCCCAGTACGGTTGCAGGGTGGTGTCCAATTTGGGTGCGGCCAATCCGCTTGCAGCAGCACATGCCATCAGCGGGTTGTGCCAAGCGTTGCGTTTGCCCCCGCAAAAGGTGGCTGCTTTGGTGGGGGACGATGTGATGGGCTTGCAAGACCGGATTCAATGGGCCAAGCCCTGGCAAGGCCAACTCATTGGGGCCCATGCCTATTTGGGCAGCGAGCGCATGGCGCAGGCTTTGGCGCAAGGCGCGCAAGTGGTGGTCACCGGGCGGGTGGCTGACTCGGCATTGTTTGCTGCGCCTGCGCGCAGTGGGCTCCAGGCGTCACCGCATGCCTTGGCCGGGGCGTTGACGGTGGGTCATTTGCTCGAATGCGGTGGACAACTCACGGGGGGTAACTACGAACCCATTGGTGGCGCGGACAAGCCGCCACCTTTGAGCGCCGAGCAATACGCCCGTTTGGGTTATCCCTTGGCGCATGTGTATGCCGACGGCACCGCCGACATCTTGGTGGCGCCTGGTGCGCCTGGCTTGGTGGATGCGCTGACCTGCACCTTGCAACTCTTGTACGAGGTGCATGACCCGGCCCACTACATCACACCAGACTTGATCGTCGATTTTTCCAATATCCAATTTGAAGTCACTGGGCCCCAAAGTGTGCGCATGCACGGGGCACGGGGCAAAGGGGTTCCGCCCATGCTCAAGGTGGCGGGTTTTGTCGAACAGCCGGGTGTGTTGGCCGATGTGGAAATCGGTTTTGCGGGTGAAGGCGCCGTGG
>RFNL01000352.1 GCA_009927195.1 Betaproteobacteria bacterium
GTCATGGGCACATCGGGCATTTGGGCCAAAGGAAACATGACAAAGAAGTTGGCCCGCATCGATGTCCAGTCCACCCGCCGGATGGAGGTCACCCGCGCTTGTTGGCTGATTCCAGCCATTTCAAAGCGCAACAGGTCGCCCATTTTCAAGCCCAGGGTGTTGGCCAGGCCTTCTTCCAAACTCAAGGCTTGGGGCTCGTTGGGTACCCAGGTTCCCGCCACGATGCTGTTGTGGGCCGGAGCCGCCACACTGTGGGACACATTGAATTCGCGGTCCACCAAACGCTTGGCGCGGTCGTCGCTGTAATTTTGGGCCGAAACAGCCTGGCCGTTGACAGCCACCAAACGGGCACGGATCATGGGATACCAGTCGTAGCGCTGCACATCGGCTTTTTGCAAATGGTCTTGAAATGCCTGTGCTTGATCGGGTTGCACATTCAGCACAAAGCGATTGGGCGCATCCGTGGGCGAAGCATTGCGCCAACTGGCCACCAAGTCGGTGCGCAACAACACCAGCAGCACCAAGGCCAACAAGCCCACCGACAAGGCACTGACCTGCACCATGGCAAACACAGGACGGGCCGAAATTTGGCGCGTGGCCAAACTCAACCATTGCGGGGCCCGACGCTCGTCCACCCACCAGCGCAAGGCCCGCACCGCCAGGCCCGACAAAGCGGCAAAAAACACCACGGCCAGCGCAAAGCCGCCGACCACCCACAAACCCAGCTTCAAGTCGCGGCTGACCGACAGCAACAGCACCGCAAAACCCATCAAGCCCAGGCCCATGACCAACAGCGAAACCACCTGCGGTTTGCCCACATCGCGGCGGATCACGCGCAAAGGCGGCACGCGGGCGAGTTGCAGCACCGGGGGCAGGCCAAAAGCCACCAGCAAGGTCAATCCCGTGCCCAAACCATAGGCCAGGGGCCGCCAACCAGCGGCAGGCAAGTCCGATTCGATCAGACCGCCCAGCAATCCCACAAACACCTGGTGCAAACCAAAACCCAATGCGGCCCCAAGCAAACTCGCCGCCAACCCCAGCACACCAAACTCCATGGCATACACCGCCGCCATTTCACGCTGGCTTTGCCCCAACACCCGTTGAATGGCGCAATCGTCCAAATGGCTCGCTGCAAATCCGCGCGCGGCCAATGCCACGGCAACCGCACTGAGCAAGGCCGCCAGCAAGGCCACCAGATTGAGGAATTTTTCAGCCCGATCCAAGGTCTGGCGCATCTCGGGTCGGCCCGCTTCCATCGTCTCCAGCCGCAAGCCACGCAGTTCCTGGTGATCCAACTCGGCCTGGGCCCATTGCAAATAGGTTTGCACTGCGTCTTCTGGCCCAGCCACCGCAAAACGCCAAACAACGCGGCTGGCTGGTTGCACCAAGCCGGTGGCATCGAGATCGGCCATGTTGATCAATAAGCGCGGGGCAAAGTTCATGAAACCCGCGCCACGGTCGGGCTCGACCGTGAGCACTTGCGACAAGCGCACGGCATGCTGCCCCAGCCAGAGGCTGTCGCCCGGTTGCAACTCCAAAGCTTCCAACAAACCCGGCTCGGCCCAGGCTTGACCTGGCGCTGGAATGGTCCGCACCACCACCGAAGGGCCGTCGTACGCGGTTTGGTTGTTGGGCGCGGCCACCGTGCCGTTGGCATGGAGCGGTACGGGCAGGCCCGCCCCAGCGAGTTCGCCCGCGCTGGCATGCAACACCTGCAAGGCGCCGCGCAGGGGGTAGCCGGGCTCAACCGCCTTGAGGGCAATCAAGCGGCTGGCGCCCCCGCGCTCCTGGCCGGCGCGTGCCATGGTGGGAAAGCTCAGGGTCGTGGCATGTTTCAAACCCAAGGCCTTGGCTTGTTGCACAAATCGCTTTGGCGTGGCTTGGTCGCTGACCACCACCACATCGCCGCCCAGCAATTGGCGCGCATCACGCGCCATGCCCGCTTGCATGCGGTCGGCCAAAAAAGCCACCGAACTGAGGGCGGCCACGCCCAAGGCCACCGCCACCATGGGCAAGCGCAATTCACCGGCGCGGGCATCGCGCCACAGGTTGCGCCAGGCCATCAGCCACCAGCGCATCATGGGGCCACCTTTTGGACAGGGGTTTGCGCCAACTCCACTTGCCACGCCAGCACCTGGGGGGCGGTATAGCAAAGAAAGCGCTTGTGGGTGGCACGGCCCACCGTGCACAGGCCCAAACGCTGGGCCATTTCAAAACCCATCTGGGTGATGCCGCTGCGCGAGACCACCACCGGTACGCGCATTTGCGCGGCTTTGAGCACCATTTCGCTGGTCAGTCGGCCAGTGGTGTAGAAAGCCCAGGGCGCTATGGCAGGGGCCAAGGCTGGTTCCATGCCTTGCATCCACATCCATCCGGCAATCGTGTCGATGGCGTTGTGGCGACCCACGTCTTCCACAAACAAACGCATGTTGCCATCTTGGAACAAGGCACAGGCATGCACCGAGCCTGCGGATTTGTAGGTGCTTTCTTGCAAGCGAATGGCATCGACCATGGCATACAAACGCGCTTGGCTCAGTTGCGCTGGGGGCAGGTGCAGCCCTTCCAGGTCGGTGAGCAAGTCGCCAAACATGCTGCCTTGGCCGCAACCCGTGGTGACCACCCGTTGCGCGGTTTTGGCGCTCAAGTCAACGATGCCGCGGTGGGTTTTGACTGCGGCCACACCCGCCCCGCCTTCACCGGCATCCCAGTCAACGGTGATCGACTCCACCGCAGCCACATCCTCGACCAAACGCTGATTGCGCAAATAGCCCAGCACCAACCACTCAGGGTGGGCCCCCAAGGTCATGAGGGTGACCAGTTCGCGCTTGTCCACATAAACGGTCAAGGCGCGCTCGGCCGGGATGGCCAATGTTTCGGTTTGGCCGTGTTCATTGATGGCTTGTACGGCACAGGTCAATGGGGCACGGGCTTGGGTCAGTCGGGGCAACATGGGTCGATAGCCTAACCGAGTTGGCCACAGCCTCGCTTGCGCATGGGCTTTGGGCAAGGCCAAACCCAAGTCCGACCATGGGGGTGCAAAGGCCCGACAATCAGCGCATGGACAAATTGCGCATTGACAAATGGTTGTGGGCGGCCCGTTTTTACAAAACACGTTCTCTGGCCTGTGACGAAATTGACAAAGGCAGGGTGGCCCTCAATGGGCAAACCGCCAAGCCCGCACGCGAGGTCAAACCCGGTGACACGGTCCAAATGCGCCAAGGCCCGCAAGTGCGCACTGTGGTGGTGTTGGGCTTGAGCGCTCAGCGCGGACCCGCACCGGTGGCCCAACAGCTGTACCAAGAAACCACAGAAAGCATAGAAAACCGCCAGCAATTGGCCTTGCAGCAACGCTATGCCCGCGAACCTGCCTTAAGCCTGGCACAAGGCCGCCCGACCAAACGCGATCGACGCGAGCTCGAACAAGCCCGCCATGGTTGGGATGCGCGCTGGAGCGCCAGCCTGGACCCTTGAGACCGGGCTACAAAATGGACACCAACACGCTGCAAGGCGCCTCTTCAATCAGCGCCGGTGAGATGGAGCCACTCCACCAGCGTTGCACCCAACTGCTTTTGTGCTGGTGGCCCACGACGATCAGGTCTGCATTGATGCGCTTGGCACATGCACAGATTTCATGCACCGGGTCGCCCAGCAGCAGTTCGCCTGTGGCCGAAAAACCTTTATCGGCCAATAGGGCCAAGCCCTGGTCCAGCACCTGCTCAAAGCCTTTGCGGTGCGCCGCCTCCTGATCCGAGGAAAACACAATGCCCTCGGCCACCACGGTGTTGAGGGCCATGGGCATGACTGCCACCAAATGCAAATCAGCCCGGCCCCATAGGGCGAGCTCACTCGACGCCAACAACGCCTTTTGTCCGGCATCCGAACCGTTGTAGGCCAACAATAGTTTTTTGTACATGTCAGGGCCTCCTGATGGGGTTGAAAGGTCAATCGCGATGACTGTAAAAAAGCCTTTGCCGATGCGCAAGCATGGGGCTAAAAAGCAATCGGCGGGAATGGGGTTTTCACCTCCATGACAACCCTGTGATATCGCAAATCACTTGACACCGACAATCGATTCATCGGGGTGACACACTGGCCAGTGTTGCTGTTATTTTTCAAAATCGAGGACCATCATGACCATGCCATCTCGCCGCACTTTTTTAAAAACGGCCACCCTGGCCGCCAGCACAGTGGCCGCACCCGGTTGGGCGCAGTCGGGCTATCCCAATCGACCCATCAAACTCATCTGCCCTTGGCCAGCGGGCGGCTCCAGCGACCAGGTGATGCGCGCCCTGGCCGATGCCACGGGCCGTGTGCTGGGCGGCACGATGGTGGTGGAGAACAAACCCGGCGCGAGCGGCATGCTCGGCCCCAATGAATTGGTGTCGGCCAAGCCCGATGGATACACCTTGTCCCAGCTCACCATTGGCGTAATGCGCTTGCCGCACATGCAAAAAACGCTGTTCAACCCGCTGGTGGACTTCACCTACATCGCCTGTTTGACCGGTTATACCTTTGGCCTGGCGGTGCGCGCAGACAGCCCCTTCAAGGGCATCAAAGATTTGGTGACCTATGCCAAAACCCACCCTGGCAAGTTCGCCTATGGCTCTACCGGGACCGGCACCACCCCGCATCTGGCGGTCGAGGAGTTCGCACTCAAGGCGGGTATTGAATTGCAGCACGTGCCGTTCAAAGGCAGCAGCGACGGATTACAGGCTTTGCTGGGCGGTCACATCAATGCCCACAGCGATGCCACGGGTTGGGCACCCCACGTCGATGCCGGCACCATGCGCCTGCTGGCCACCTATGGCAGTCGACGAACCAAGCGCTGGTCACAAGTGCCTACCTTGCAAGAGTTGGGTTTTGAAACCGTGTCCGACTCGCCGTTTGGCATTGGCGCACCCCGCGGCATGGACCCGGCCCTGACCAAACTTTTGGACGAGTCTTTTAAAAAGGCGCTGGATGACCCACAGGTCGTGGCCAGTTTTGAAAAGTACGACCAACCCACGGTGTACATGGGCTCAGAGGAATACACCCGTTTTGCCCAGCAAACCTTTGTGAAGGAAAAACGCCTGATCGACCGATTGGGCTTGGGAAAGGCCAGTTAATCGCAAAATTATCATTATTTTGATTTAAACAACACATTCACCCCTGTTTTGTTGACAAACAAGGTCTTCCAGTTAACATCCCACCTCCTGGCTGAGGAACTGATTGCAAGTGCTTGATTTCCAATAACTTGCGCCGCCTCTGATGGGCTACAAAATGAGGGTTGACCAACATGGCATACAAGATTTTGGTGACCAGCCAAAAAGGTGGGGTGGGTAAAAGCACTGTTTCTGCGAACTTGGCTGCTTTTTTCCGCCGCCGCATGGCCCTGGAGACCACGCTGATCGACTGGGACTCGCATGGCTCCTCGAGCACCTGGTTGAAGCAAGCACCGCAGTTGGGGGTGGTGGTCTTGCACGAACATTTGCCTTTGGACAAAGGCGGCAACCGGCCGATTTTGGAAGCCCGATTGCACTTGCGCCGCGCGGCCAGTTGCAGCGAGATTGTGGTGTGCGACCTGACTTGGAGCGATGCCATCGCCGCCGAGTTGATGTTTGAGTTTGACCTGGTCATCGTGCCCACGTCGGTATCGGAAATCGAAATGGCCACCACCGCCGGTTTTTTGTCCCGCCACCGTTGGGTGTTTGATTCGGCCACCTTGCGCTCGCCCACCTTGCTCTTGTGCCCCACGCGGGTGACGGTGGAGCAGTTGGAGAAGGATGTATTTTCCATGCAGCGCTTCCCGGTCAGTTTCATGCTGGCCCCGCCCGTGTTGGAGTCGCAAACCGCGCGCGACCTGTTCCAGCGTGGCTACTTGATGGATGCACGCAACGATTGCGGTCAGTCCTTTTTGGAATTTGCCCGTGCCGTTTGCGAGGCACGTGACATCAGCATGCGTGAAAAGGAGTCACAACCCAAGCGCCATGCCGTCGGCCCTGTTTTGGGTCGGCGCAACAGTTCAGCCCCGGGGACGGGATCTGGCATTTTGGGGCAAGCCTCGGCCAGCCCGCAACACTCGGTATTGGGCCAACATCGGCAGCGCAAAGTTTTGGAAAAAGAACCCGCTTCGTTGGCCGCACGCAGCATGACGGCCTTGGGCATTCCACAATTTTTACGGCGCATGGCGCGCAGCAGCGTGGACTCCAAGTTGTGAACACCACGCACATGAAGCCCAGCCGATTCATCCCCCGCAAGGGACTCAAGCAATACATCCCTGATCAAGGTTGGGTCGCGCCGGAGCCCCACGCGGACCCCGATGGCTTGCTCGACCCTGATGCAAGCAGCTTGGACAGCGGCTCCGAGCGCGACAGCGCAGCGGATTTGCACGCAATACCCATGCCCCAGCGCGGGGCCCAATTGGGCGAAGGCCTGCGCGATCCCTTGCTGGGCGAGTTGCTGGAGCAATTGCACACCCCGCCGGCCGATGATTTGACACAACACTGGTCGCGCATTGCGGCCCAAGTCTCAGAACTCAACACCGGCATGCGTGAGCAAAAACGCCTGCGCGCCGAATTGACGGACATCGAGTCGCGCTTGCTGACTTTGCGCAGCACCATCTTGACCGATCTGCAAGCGGTCCAACGCATTGCCGATAACCAGCTCGTGCAAGCCCGTTTGCGCAGCGAGGTTTCCACTTTGGCGCAAAATCGCTTGGTCACTCGCTTGAAAAATCACACAGAATAGCCCCCTCTTATTGATCGGAAACAGACATGATTGATCGCCTGAATCAAATTTTCCCGGTCCGATACACCTTCTTTTTCATCTCCCTGGCGGGCCTGAGCTTATCGGTTCTGATGGCCCTGGCCGGGGTGAACAGTCTGTTGGGTCTGCTGGTGTTTGGTGGACTTACCGCAGTGGGTGTGCGTGACTTGCAACAACGACACCACTCGATTTTGCGCAACTACCCCATCATTGGTCACATGCGTTTCATGCTGGAATACATCCGACCTGAAATTCGCCAGTATTTTTTGGAAAGCGAGACCGACGCGGCACCCTTTTCACGCGCGCAACGTTCATTGGTCTATGCGCGGGCCAAAGGGGAGCCAGACAAACGACCATTTGGCACCCAACTCAATGTGCTCGCTTTGGGCTATGAGTGGTTGACCCACTCGATGGCCCCCAGCACCATAGAGAGCCACGACTTTCGGGTCAAGGTGGGTGGCGATCAATGCAGCCAGCCTTACGACATCAGCCTGTTCAACGTGTCTGCCATGAGCTTTGGGGCTTTGAGTGCCAACGCCATCAAATCCCTGAACCAAGGTGCCAAGTTGGGAGGCTTTGCCCACGATACCGGCGAGGGCTCAATATCTGTCCACCACCGGGCACACGGTGGTGATTTGATCTGGGAGATTGGCTCTGGCTATTTTGGTTGCCGCGATGCCCAAGGCCACTTTGACCCTCAAAAATTTGCCGCCCAAGCGCGCGACCCCCAGGTCAAAATGATCGAAATCAAACTCAGTCAAGGTGCCAAACCCGGGCATGGCGGCGTTTTGCCCGGTTCCAAGGTCACCCCTGAAATCGCCCAAGCCCGTGGCATTCCCGAAGGCGTGGACTGCATCTCACCAGCGGCTCATACCCGCTTTTCCACCCCGCTGGAATTGGTCGCCTTCATACAAGAGTTGCGCACCCTCTCTGAGGGCAAACCGGTGGGCATGAAGCTGTGCATTGGCCATCCTTGGGAATGGTTTGGCATCGTGCACGCCATGTTGGAAACAGGCATTCAGCCAGATTTCATTGTGGTCGATGGCGCAGAGGGTGGCACCGGGGCTGCGCCATTGGAATTTTCTGATCACATGGGAACCCCCTTGCAAGAGGGCTTGCGCTTGGTGCACAACACCTTGGTGGGCGTGGGCCTGCGCGAACAAATTCGCCTGGGTGCCAGCGGAAAAATCATCAGCTCTTTTGATGTGGCCCGCACCTTGGCCTTGGGTGCCGATTGGTGCAACAGCGCACGCGGCTTCATGTTTGCTCTGGGGTGCATACAGGCCCAAACTTGCCACACTGGCAACTGCCCCACTGGCGTGACCACCCAAGACCCCAAGCGACAAATTGCATTGGTGGTCTCCGACAAAGCCCAGCGGGTGAAACAGTTTCACCACCACACTTTGGAAGCCCTGAAGGAATTGTTGGAGGCCGCAGGTTTGCACCACCCCAATGAGGTGACCTTGCGTCACATCATGCGCCGCATCAGCGAGACCGAATCCCGCCCCTTGTCTGATTTGTACACATGCATCGCGCCTGGTGCATTGCTGGCCGATACCAGCACATTGCCGTGGCCATTTCACACATATCCCGAGGCCAGCGCAGCGAAATTTGCTTGACCTTTGAGCATCCCAATCAGTCGGCCACGCGCGGATACTGCAAGGGCCGATCTTTCGGCGGGGTTTGGGGAACGGCCGGCACCACAGGCTTTGGCTCGGGGGCTACCACCACGGGTGCGGGGGCCACAGGAGTCGGCTTGGGCTCAGGTTGAGGCTCAGGCTTGGCCACTGGCTTGGGTGCGGGTTTGGGCGCTGGAGCCGGTTTGGGCTCGGCCACCGCAGGTTTGGGGGCAGGTGGTTTTTCGCGCAACTTGGCAGTGAGATTGTCAACCTCTTTCTTCAGCCTTTGGTTTTCGCCAGACAAGGCCAGCTTTTCGGCCGACAACGCCTGTTTATCGGCCATCAAGGCTTGTTGGCTCGGCCCGATGCTGGGCACGGGTTTGTCCACCAAAGTTTGCAGTTTGGTCTCCAAACTTTGCAGTTTTTTCTCCAGCGCCGCCATCTTGGCATCGTTGGCTTTGGCGTTTTGATCGGTCACCGACTGGGGCAAGGACAGCACGGCCTTGCTCATGTCTTCGAGCTGAGCCGATATTTTGCTCTGGCTCTCGGTGAATTCAGCCTGCTTGTCTTGCAACTCTTGCTGGCGCTTGGTCGAGTCGACCGAGTAGCTGATGGCCGCATCGAGTTCGATCACCCGCTTGGCGGCCGCTGTGGTGATGGTGTCGAGCTGGCGAATGTTTTGCTGCATGCGGGTTGAAATGGCGAAAAAGGTGCCCACCGCGATGGCCACAAACACCATGAATACGCTCATGATGACGCGCGAGTGCAACACGCTGCGTTTGTAGTTTTCGGTGATGGTGTCGCTGACAGCGCGCAATTGGTGGCCGATGCTGGCGGCCACCGATGCAGACCGGGTGGAAACCTCCGCCGAGTTCAACACCACATTGGTGATGTCTTCGAGTTGGCGTGCCACTTCATCGGCATCCAGGGGCTGGCCAGACAACTCGGCCAAAGCTTCAGATGCAGCCTGTACCTCAGCTGCTACGTCGTCGAGGTGACTGGCGTGACCGGGCTCGGAAGCAGCCGCGGCCGCATC
>RFNL01000294.1 GCA_009927195.1 Betaproteobacteria bacterium
GGGCGGCATTGGTCGCTCGGCCATGAATTGGCCTGCTGCGGCCAATTGATCAAAGGCTATGGCGCGACCAACGATCGTGGCAAGCTGAACTTGCAGCACCTGGTGGCCCATTTGGCGCATTTGCCCGACCCGCTGCAAGCGGCCCAGGCCGTGGCCCAAGCGCGCCAAGCCGCCTTGCAAGACGATGCCGGCAAAGCACTGGATGTGAGCTTGCGCGCCCATGGTGCGCCCGCGCGCGCAGTGCCCGAGCAGCCCATTCGGTTCATGCGCAAGCCTGGTGCTAGCGCGCGGCCCTGAATTGAACCTTATAAACACAGGAGAAGAACCCATGAAAACCTTGATCCCCCTTCCATGGTCCATGCGCGCGGGCGTGTTGGTGTTGTTGTGCGTGGGCTTGGCCAGCACGGGCCTGGCGCAGGCCCAAAGCTGGCCGCAAAAACCGATCCGTGTGATTGTCAATTTTCCGCCTGGTGGTGCTGCCGATCAAATCGCCCGCGCTGTCTCCCAGCCCTTGGGCGAGGCCTTGGGTCAAAGCGTGGTGGTGGAAAACCGCGCTGGTGCCAACGGCAACATTGGCGGTGAAGCGGTGGCCAAGAGTGGGGCCGATGGGTACACCCTGCTGATGAGTTCAGGGGGCATGGTCTCCATCAACCCGCACCTCTACAACAAGATGGCGTTTGACCCGATGAAAGATTTGGTGCCGGTGGCCGCAGCGGCCCGGGTCTTGGTCTTTTTGGAGGTTCGACCCGGATTGCACATCAATGACTTCAAAGAATTTCTGGCCTACCTGAAAGCCCATCCCGGCAAGCTCAGCTTTGGTTCACCCGGCAATGGCAGTTCCCCCCATTTGGCCGCTGAAATGATGAAAGCGCAGTCGCAAACCTTTGCGGTGCATGTCCCTTATAGGGGGGCGGCTCCGGCCATGCAAGATTTGCTCGCTGGTCAAATCGACTTCATGTTCGACCCCGGCATTGGCTTGCAGCATGTGCGCTCGGGCAAACTCAAAATGCTGGCGGTGGGCAGCCCCAAGCGTTCGCCCTTGTTTCCTGAAGTGCCCACCTTGGACGAACTTGGCCTCAAGGGGTTTGATGCGGATTCATGGTTTGGGTTTTATGCACCAGCGGGTACGCCCCCCGAGGTGGTGCAGCGACTCAATCGAGAGATCAATTCAGCGTTGAACACCGCAGCTGTGAAAGACCGCATTCAGGCTTTGGGTGGCATACCTGCACCGATGAGTGCCGCCGATTTTGGTCAAAGTGCCAAAACCGATAGCGAGCGCTTTGGCTTATTGATCAAAACCCGCAACATCCGAGGGGACTGAATTGGTTGACAGCCTTGTGCCGCGCACGACGGTGTTGACTGTTCAGGTTGAATTTGGCGATTGCGACCCGGCTCGCATCGTTTGGTTTCCCCATTTTTTCCGCTGGATCGATGCGTCGGCGCGTCACTTTTTCATCTCGTCGGGCGTGCCGCCATGGCATGAAACCGAGGCGGCCTGGGGCATCATTGGCACGCCCATCGTCAACACCGAAGCGCGTTTTGTGCAGACCAGCAGTTATGGCGATCAACTCGATATTCATACCTGTGTGACCCGCTGGGGGCGCAAGAGCTTTACCTTTTCGCACCGTGTTTTGCGCGGTCAGGAATTGATCATGGAATGCACCGAGGTGCGCATATTCGCCGCAACCAAAGAGGGAAAGGTGCCTGGCATCATGGCCATGCCCATCCCCGACGAGGTGCGCCGCTTGTGTCAGACCTGAGGCCGTGAGATGAATTGGTGCAAGGCCAGGGCCACTTCTGGGCCTTTGTCTTCACTCAGGCAATGGCCCGCTTGGTGGATGATTTGGTGCGGTTGGCGCTTGGCACCAGGCACTTGGTCGATGAACCAATGCTGGCCGCCATGGGTGAGTCGGTCGCGGCTGCCAAACAAGGTCAACAGGGGTTTGTGCCACAGCGTCATGGCCAACCAGGCTTGGGTGATTTCGGCGTCCCTCTCTTTGCGCCCATCCCAATGGGTCCAGTTGGCCAAATGCCGCACAGCCGCTGTGTGACTGCGTTGAGAAAATGGCGCAGCATAGATTTTGAGCGTGTTGCGTGACAGTTTGGATTGGCAGGCCGAGCGCATCACCCAATCCACCGGGTAGACAGGGCTCCAGCGGGGCCACAGGGCGCCCAAGGTCGCGAATCTGGATCGTCGTCGGGGATCCAGTGGTGAGCGGGTGTTGGCCAATGCCAAGCGATCAAAGCGTTGGGGATGCAGCAGGGCCAAGCGAATGCCCAGCAAGCCGCCCAGGCCTTGGCCATAAAGGGTGATGTGTTGCAGACCCAACTGTTGCAGCCACTCGGACAGGCTGGTCAATTGTGCGGCCACACCAAAACCGCTGGGGTGGCTGGGCTTGTCTGAGCGACCACAGCCCAAGAGGTCGGGCACCAAAACCCGGTGACCCGACTGCACCAGCCAGGGCAGCATGCTGCGAAACGCAAAGCCCCAGGCAGGAACGCTGTGCAACAAGACGATGGGTGCGGCCTGTGCGGGGCCTTCATCGATGTAAGCCAGTTTGACCCCTTGCACGCTGCAGTGGTGCACCGGGTAATCGTAGCCAGGCAAGTCTTCCCATGCCGGGTCAGCGGCCATCCCTGGGGTGGTTGAATCGCTGGTTGGGCTCAACGGCTTCAAGTTTTAGCGACAGCGCGCCAAAGTTCCTGGTGTTGTGCCAACCACTGTTGGGCTGGTTTGTCTTCCATCTGGCGTGGGTGAAAGTCCTGGTGAAAGAAATCACGCCAATGGCTGGCGCCCAATCGCAACAGGCCATGCTCGCCGAGCAACCAATGTCTGGCACTGCGCCAGGTAGACGCTTTCAAGAGTTGGCCATCGTGCCTAAGGTGCTGACAGGTTTGGCGGATCAAATCGATCAGAAAATAGGCGCTGACCACCCGCATCCAGCGCTTGCGCCAAAGCTCGTTACCTTGCAGCGCCCGATACAGGTCAAACGCGGTGCAGCGGTGTTCAATTTCCTCGCTCGCATGCCACATCCACATTTGGCGCAACCGGTGCGGGGCTTGCGCCAACATGTGCGGGTGCTGCAATATCCAAAGAGCCAAAATCGTGGTCAGGTGCTCGGTGGCAACGGTCACAGCCACCTTGTGGCGGGGGTCTTTGAGGCGATCCATGCGACCAAATCGGTGCTTCAATCGGGATGCCCAATGGTTGTCATAACCCAGGGCTTTCAGGTGCTGGTTATATAAATCATGCAATCGGCGGTGGGTGGCTTCTTGGCCGACAAAATCCTGGATGTGGGCTTTCCATGCGGCTTGCTCGGGCGCGGGCAAGGCGGACAAACCACTGCGCAGCGCGTCCATGAAAAATTGTTCGCCCACCGGAAAGCTCATGGACAAGGCATTGAACAAGGCGCTCGAAAAAGCATCCCCGCCGTTCCAATCACGACCCATGGGGGTCTTCATGTCGATCAGCAGTTGTCGCACGGTCAGGGCGTTCATGACTTGTTTCGCAGATGAATGACGCAAATAGGTTTATTTTGCCCCCTTGACCGCCCCAAGGACAAGCGGCCAAAGGCACTATCGGGTGGTGTCGCAGTTAAAGCAGTACTTATGTTTTCAATGTGGTGGCGCGAGCATGGTTGGGGTTTGGCAGACAGGCCTGGTTGATCAAAAGATTCTTTCAGTTACACCGCTAAGTGATTGTTAACATTGGAATTCATTTCCCTTTTAAACCACAAAAGGTTGATTTCAAACCGGTTTTGAGCGGGAATTCTGACTACAATCCCGCGCCAAGGAGCACATATGTCAAACCCATCAGATTCTCTAGAAAGCGTTGTCATTGGAGACGGCGTTGTTGTCAAAGGAACTTTTGTTGTCCCCTCCAAGGCCGTGGTCAATGGTGTCATTGAGGGCGATTTGACTGCCGAAGAGGTGTTGATTGGGACCACTGGCAAGATTTCTGGGCGTATTTCTGCCAAAGTGATCGATGTGCGCGGTGAACTGCACAACACCATCATCAGTGAAAAGAGTTTGATTGTGCGCTCGACCGGTCGCATCGCTGGCAAGGTCCATTACGTTGAAATTGAGATCGAAAAAGGCGGTGAAATCGAGGGCAGCCTCAATCAAGGCCCCGAGTCGCCTTTGTCAGCGCCCCGCATCCCGCCGGTGTTGCCAGATCCCAATCACTACTGACCTTGGTTGACCAATCTTGATCAAGCGAAGTATCACGCTCACGTTGGGCCTGCCTGCTGCAGTGCGGGCAGCCTGGACGCGCCCATATGTGGATGCGCGCATCATCTTGGAACAAAACGCCGATCTGCGCTACCTCACCATCAGCGCCAAAGTGCAGCAGATGCTGGTGCGCTCTGGCATCGTGCTGCTGGGTGTGGTCAGCGGCTTGATTTTGTTTCTCACTGTCACCAGCATCGCTTTGTTTGTGAGCCGCGCCAAGCTTGAGCGCTCCCATGAGCAGGTTTACCGCGCACTGCTGAGCAGTGCCGCCGAGGGTGAGGGCGGCGAACCGGTGGAATTGGACGAGGCTCAGATGGTGGCCTTGGCGCAAACCATTCGAGACCGTGACATGAGCATCCGGCGCTTCGTCGATACCTCGATGGTGGCGGTGGCGCAAGAAAACGAAAACATGAAAGACCTGTTGGACACCTCAGGGCTGACCGAAAAGGTCATCCGTGTGATCCAACGCAATGCCGCCAATGGTGGTTTTGCACCAGGTGACGACCTCAATGCCAACCCCTTGCTGCGAGGCAAAGTGGCCGAGGAATTGTCCAATAACCGGGCCATGCGCGAGGTGTTGTACGCCTTGCCCAACCGCATGCCGGTGAGCAATTACAGCGTCAGTTCAGACTTTGGTATTCGCAAGCACCCGATCACGGGTTTGTCAAATTTCCACACCGGGGTGGATTTGCTCAGTGAAACCGAGGACGATAATGTGCACCCGGTCAAGCCGGGCATTGTGGTTTTGGCCAAATATCATTCACAATACGGCAATACCGTGGTGGTCAGGCACAGCAACGGCATCGAATCTCTTTATGGCCATTTGGCCAATATGAAAGTTGAGGTCGGCGATAAAGTGACCACCGAGACCATCCTGGGGCGTGTTGGCAATACAGGTGTGTCCACTGGAAAGCATTTGCATTTGGAAATCCTCGTTGGCGGCTATCCCGTCAACCCACAAAAAGTCATTCGAACTGCGCAATATGTTCAACAAATTCAAAATCAGCCCTAGCGCTCAGCCCAAGATGGCCACGGCACCTCCGCCCGTGGCAGAGC
>RFNL01000415.1 GCA_009927195.1 Betaproteobacteria bacterium
GAAATAAAACCGTTGCGCCGGGTGGCGCGACCGGCACGGGTGTAGCGCCAGCCCAGCACCAGCTCGTAGGGGATGAAAGAAGGAGCGGCGCGCGACATGGAGACCGATTGTGTCATCTTGCACAATGCGCCCTGTGCCCCAGCCCAACGTCACCGTCATTCCCAGCGCCTTGGTTGATCCCGAAGACAGCGTCTTTGTCCAAGCCCTGCCACAGTTGCGCCTGCCCCATCTGACCCGTTGGCTGGCCAGCGCCCGCTTGCAGCGCAGGACAGATGGCCCGGTGCCGCGCTTCAATGCCACCCATGAATGGGCGCAGGCCCAGGCCTGGGGTTGGAGCGCCCGCGACGGCCAGTTGCCTTGGGCGGCTTGGCATGCGCGTCAACGGGGCTTGGACCCGGATGGCGAGCAAGCCTGGGCGGTGTTGACCTTGTGCCACTGGCATGTGGTGCAAGGCCAAGTCAGCTTGGAGCCACCCGCTGCGCTAGGGGTGACCGAGGCGGAAAGCGAAGCTTTGCGCCAAGCCATGCAGGTTTATTGCACCCAAGACGGCATCCAATTGCACCCCATGGCCCCGGGTCAATGGCTTGCTGCATCGGCCTTGTTTCGCCACCTGCCCAGCGCCAGCGTGGAGCGCGCGCTCGGCCAACCGGTGTCCGATTGGTGGGTGGGTGCGGGCCAGAACCCGCCCACAGCTGCTGCACAGCACCTTCGCCGTTTGCAAAACGAAATGCAAATGCTGTTCTACACCCACCCGTGCAATGCCACGCGCCACAAACCCATCAATTCTTTTTGGATCAGCGGCACTGGCGACTGGGCCGCTGTCAACCCCTTGCCCAGCCATGATGGGCCCACACCGGCTTGGTTGCACCCGGCAGTCCAGGCTTTGCACCAAGCCGCTCAAATGCGCCACGTGGCCGCATGGATCGAAGCTTGGCATGCGGTGGATGCCCAAATATTGGCTACGCTGGACACGGACACATCGGTGGTCTTGTGTGGGGTCCAACGCACCTGTGTGGTCCAATGCCAGCCCAGCAATTGGCGATCGCGCTGGCGCGCATGGAGCGCACCGGCGCTGACCCAAGCCTTGTTGGCATCATGAAACTCACCCAACGCGATGTGCCCCCCCGCAGCCTGTGGGCCTTGGAGCAAGCCGGCATACACCCCTTGCTGGCACGTTTGTACGCGGCCCGTGGTGTCACCGGGCCGCAAGAACTCGACCCCGATTTGGCCCACCTGTTGCCCTTGCAAGACCTCAAGGGTGCGGTTGAGGCAGCGCTGCTGTTGGCCGACGCCATA
Organism: Betaproteobacteria bacterium; assembly: GCA_009927195.1. GTDB lineage: Bacteria > Pseudomonadota > Gammaproteobacteria > Burkholderiales > Burkholderiaceae_C > Limnohabitans. Next base: position 1,297 of record RFNL01000415.1, read on the forward strand.
GAGCGACAAGACGCCTTGTGCATCGTGGCCGATTACGACTGCGACGGGGCCACGGCCTGTGCAGTGGCCTTGCGTGGCCTGCGCATGCTGGGTGCACAGAGGGTGGACTTTGTGGTGCCCGATCGGGTGGTAGACGGTTATGGCCTGACCCCGCCCATCTCAGAGCGGGTCAAGGCCCAGGGCGCAGCGGTGCTGATCACTGTGGACAACGGCATTGCCAGCGTACAAGGTGTGGCGCGTGCCCGCGAGTTGGGCTTGCGGGTCTTGGTCACCGACCACCATTTGCCGGGGCCCGCACTCCCTGATGCCCATGTGATCGTCAACCCGAACCAGCCCGGTTGCAAATTTGCCAGCAAAAACCTGGCTGGCGTGGGCGTGATCTTTTATGTGCTGCTGGCCCTGCGTGCCGAGCAACGCCGCCGCGGCCGCTGGGACGCGCCAGGGGCACCCGCGCAACCGCGTCTGGACAAGTTGTTGCCTTTGGTGGCTTTGGGCACGGTGGCCGATGTGGTGCGCTTGGATGCCAACAACCGCCGCTTGGTGACCCAGGGCTTGAAGCGCATCCGTAAAGGGCAAATGCCTGCAGGCATGGCCGCTTTGTTTGTGACCGCTGGCCGCCAACCTGAGCGCGCCAGCGCCCAAGACTTTGGGTTTGCCTTGGGTCCGCGCATCAATGCGGCTGGCCGTTTGGCCGATATGCGTTTGGGGATTGAATGCCTGGGCACCGATGATGTGGACCAAGCCACCCAATGTGCCCAGGCCTTGGACCGGATCAACCGTGAACGGCGCGACATCGAAGGGGGCATGCGCGAGCAAGCCTTGTCGTTGGCCCAATCCATGCTCGACGGCTTTGACGAGCCGCCCAGTGCCTTGTGCTTGTTCGATCCCGACTTTCACGAGGGCGTGGTGGGCATTGTCGCCGCCCGCATCAAGGATCAATGGCATCGCCCCACGTTTGTGTTCGCCGCCAGTCAGGCCGAAGGCCAGGGTGATGAGCTCAAGGGCTCAGGCCGCTCATTGCCAGGCTTTCATTTGCGCGATGCACTGGACCTGATTGCCAAACGCCACCCCGGTGTGTTGCTGCGTTTTGGCGGCCATGCGATGGCCGCTGGATGCACCATCTGCGCCGATCACATCGACATTTTTGAATCGGCTTTGCAGCAAGTGGCCCGGGAATGGCTGGACGAGGCCACCTTGCAGCGGCGGCTCGATACCGATGGCCCATTGCAGCCGCAATTTCGGCGGGTGGAGTTGGTCGAGCAAATCAACAGCGAAGTGTGGGGCCAAGGTTTTGCGGCCCCTACTTTTTGTGAAGAAATGGACGTGATCAGCCAGCGCTTGGTGGGCGAGAAGCATTTGTCCATGCGCTTGCGCCACCAAGGCGATCTGGTGGATGCAATGTGGTTTGGTCGCACCCAACCCTTGCCAGCGCGCGCCAAGCTGGCCTACCGCGTCGAGACCGACGCCTGGCAAGGCCAAACCAGGGTGCGATTTGTGATCGAAGCCGCGCAGGACTGAGGCAGCGCACATGGCTCGGGTCAAACGCAGCGCGGCCACCGGTTTGCCAACGGTCAATTTTTCCGAGCATGGCCCGGTGCGTTATTTGCACTTGGGCACGGAGTGGGTGCAAGGCTCGATGTGGCGCGACCGTCCCGATGACATCCACCTGGACTACGTGCAGCGCATGATGGCCTGGTTGCTGTGGGTGCCTCCCGAAACGGTGGCTGACCGCAAGGCCATGCAACTGGGTTTGGGAGCGGGCACTTTGACCAAATTTTGCGCCCGTCAATTGGGCATGCACACCACGGCGATCGAAATCAACCCGCAAGTGGTGGCGGCTTGCCGCTTGTGGTTCAACCTGCCGCCCGACAGCGATCGTTTGCAAGTGGTGCTGGGTGACGCAGCGGAGGTGGCCGCGCACACCCACTGGCGTGGGCAAATGGATGTGTTGCAAGTGGACTTGTATGACCACGAGGCCGCCGCACCGGTGCTCGACAGCGAATCGTTCTACGCCGACTGTCGCCAATTGCTCAGCTGCCACGGTTGCATGTCTGTGAACTTGTTTGGACGCAGCAGCAGTTATGCCCGCAGCGTGGAAAAAATCAGTGCGGTGTTTGGTGCCCAAGCGGTGTGGGCTTTCAAGCCCACCCGGGAGGGAAACACCGTGGTGTTGGCTCAGCGCACGCCGATGCTGCCAGACAAGGGGGTTTTGTGGTCGCGCGCGCAAATGATTGAACAACGCTGGGGATTGCCCGCTTCCAACTGGCTGCGACTGCTGGCGCCGGCGATTGAGGCCTGTGGGCTGAGCCAAAGCCAGGTCGTGGCGCAGAAAAAGGCCTGATTAAGGCTTTAATGGAAATGGTTTGCATACAAAAGTGTCCAAATAGGTGAAACCCACATGGACTAAGCGCCAGAACCTGCACACAATCGGCGGGTTTTGTTTCAACGAGGAGATCATTCGTGAACATCAAAAGTCAGAAAGACTTTTTCTCAGGCCTCATGTTTCTGGTGTTGGGTGCTGCATTCGCTTGGGGTGCTACCAAATATTCCATCGGGACCGGTGCGCGCATGGGACCAGGTTATTTCCCTTTGCTGCTGGGTGTTTTGTTGGCAGCGATGGGGGCGGTCATATGCTTTACCGCGCTGGTGGTGGAAACCGCCGACGGCGACAAGGTCGGCGGATTTGTCTGGCGACCCATCATTTATATCTTGGGGGGCAACCTGGCATTTGGCGTGTTGCTCGGTGGCTTGCCCAGCATCGGTTTGCCTTACATGGGATTGATCGCCGCCATTTTTGCCTTGACCATCATTTGCAGCAAGGCGGGCAGCGAGTTCAATTGGCGCGATGTATTGCTGCTGGCGGTTGTGCTCAGTGTGGGCAGTTATTTGGCCTTTATTGTCTTGCTCAAACTGCAAATTCCGGTTTGGCCAGCGTTCATCACCGGTTAAGGAGAGACACAGCATGGATTTAATTTCAAACCTGGCCACTGGCTTTGGGGTGGCATTCACCCCCATCAATCTGCTGTATTGTCTGGTCGGTTGCATCTTGGGCACACTGATTGGTGTGCTTCCAGGCATTGGCCCTGTGGCCACCATTGCCATGTTGTTGCCCGCCACTTATGCGCTGCCCCCGGTGTCTGCGCTGATCATGTTGGCCGGTATTTACTACGGCGCGCAATACGGTGGTTCAACCACCGCCATTTTGGTCAATTTGCCGGGCGAGTCGTCGTCCGTGGTGACCATGATCGACGGCTACCAAATGGCCCGAAAGGGCCGAGCAGGCCCGGCCTTGGCCGCTGCTGGCTTGGGTTCGTTCTTCGCCGGTTCGGTGGGCACCTTGATCTTGGCCGCATTTGCCGCCCCATTGACCGAGCTGGCCTTCAAATTCGGCCCCGCCGAATATTTCTCCTTGATGGTGTTGGGTTTGATCGGTGCGGTGGTGCTGGCGTCGGGATCGCTGATCAAAGCCATTGCCATGATTGTGCTGGGCTTGCTGCTGGGTTTGGTGGGCACTGATGTCAATTCGGGTGTGGCGCGCTTTAGCTTTGAAATCCCCGAACTCACCGACGGTGTGGGCTTTGTGGTCATCGCCATGGGCGTGTTTGGTTATGGCGAGATCATCTCCAACCTGTCGCAACCCGAAGAAGACCGCGAGGTCTACACCGCCAAGGTTCAGGGCCTGTTACCCACGTTGACCGATATCAGGCTGATGATCCCTGCGATTTTGCGTGGCACGGCCTTGGGCTCCATCTTGGGCGTGCTGCCTGGCGGTGGCGCATTGCTCGCGGCTTTTGCCGCATACACCATTGAGAAGAAAACCGCGCTCAAGCCTGGTGAGGTGCCTTTTGGTCAGGGCAATATCCGTGGCGTGGCTTCCCCCGAGTCGGCCAACAATGCGGGTGCGCAAACCTCTTTCATCCCCTTGCTGACCTTGGGCATTCCGCCCAATGCGGTGATGGCCTTGATGGTGGGTGCCATGACCATTCACAATATTCAGCCTGGCCCGCAGGTCATGACCAGCAACCCCGAGTTGTTTTGGGGACTGATCGCCTCCATGTGGATCGGCAATTTGATGCTGGTGATCTTGAACCTGCCCTTGATTGGCATGTGGATCAAACTCTTGTCGGTGCCTTACCGTTTGCTGTTCCCAGCCATCGTGTTGTTTTGCGCCATTGGGGTGTACTCGACCAACAACAACACCTTTGACATATGGTTGGTGGCCTTGTTCGGCTTGATTGGCTATATCTTCATGAAGCTTGGCTGCGAGCCAGCCCCTTTGCTGCTGGGCTTTATCCTGGGCCCCATGATGGAAGAAAACCTGCGCCGTGCATTGCTGCTCTCGCGTGGCGACTGGTCGGTGTTTGTCACCCGCCCTTTGTCGGGCTCTTTGTTGGCTGCGGCTTTGGTGTTGCTCATCATTGTGTTGCTGCCATCGGTCAAGGCCAAACGCCAAGAGGCCTTTGTCGAGGAGTGAACCAGGCCACCGGGCTTGCGGGCCTGGTACAACTTGGGCACGGCACCTTCGGGTGCCGTTTTTTTCTGCTCGGTATCTTCTGCCTGAACCATTGGCAGGGCAATGGCTTCGCTATGATTTGCGCATGAACTTTCACGACCAAAACCCCTATACATCGACCCGATTGCCCGTTTTCGCGCGCAATGCGGTGTCAACCTCCCATCCCTTGGCTGCGCAAGCGGGTTTGCGCATGATGTGGCAAGGCGGTAATGCGGTCGATGCGTCGATTGCAGCAGCGGCTGTGCTGACCGTCACCGAGCCGGTGAGCAACGGCCTGGGGTCAGACGCGTTTTGTATTTTGTGGGATGGTCAGCAGTTGCATGGACTGAATGCCTCTGGACAGGCACCACAGGCATGGACACCGGCTTACTTTCAGTCCAAATACGGCTCTGCGGTCACCACACCACCCCAACGCGGCATGGATTCGGTCACCATTCCTGGTGCGGTAGCGGCCTGGGTCGCATTGAGCGAGCGCTTTGGCAAGTTGCCCTTTGAGGACTTGCTGCAACCGGCCATCGAGATCGCCGAGCGGGGTTATTTATTGCCGGTGGTGGTGCAGCAAAAATGGGCGGCGGCCACGCCTGAATTGCAATCTTTGCCCGGTTTTGCACAAAGCTTTTTACCCTGGGGTCGTGCACCCCGGATGGGCGAGTTGTTCAAGTTCCCGGCCGCTGCGCGTGGCCTGCGATTGATCGCGCAATCCAAGGGGCAGGCCTTTTACAGCGGCGAAATTGCCCAAGCCTTGGCGCGTTTTTCCAATGACAACGGTGGCAGTCATCGGGTGAGCGATTTCGCCCAATTCAAACCCGAGTGGGTCACGCCGCTGGCCAAAAATTACCGCCAGCACACCTTGCACGAAATTCCCCCCAATGGCCAGGGCATAGCCGCTCAAGTGGCCTTGGGCATCTTGGATCATTTCGACCTGGCCAGCTTGCCCGTCGATGGCGTGGCTTCGCAGCATCTGCAAATTGAAGCCATGAAACTGGCTTTTGCCGATGTCTACCGTTTTGTGGCCGAGCGCGGGGCGATGGAGGTCAGCAGCGAGCAAATGCTTGACAGCGCCTATCTGGCCCAACGGGCCAAACTCATCGACCTCCATCGTGCGCAATCGTTTGGCGCGGGCAATCCAGTCAAGGGCGGCACGGTCTACCTCACTGCTGCCGATGAAAATGGCATGATGGTCAGCTTCATCCAAAGCAATTACATGGGTTTTGGCTCGGGTTGTGTTGAACCGACTTATGGCATCAGTTTGCAAAATCGTGGACATGGCTTCAGCGTGTCGACCGACACGCCCAATCAAGCCAATTTGGTCGCGCCTGGCAAGCGGCCTTTCCACACCATCATCCCGGCTTTCCTGAGCCAAGGCGGTCAACCGGTGATGAGCTTTGGGGTCATGGGTGGCAATATGCAACCCCAGGGTCATTTGCAAACCTTGGTGCGCATGCTCGATCACCAACAAAACCCACAAGCGGCTTGTGATGCACCGCGCTGGCGCTTCAATCAGGGCTTGGAGATCAATGTCGAATCCAGCATGAACCCGCACACCGTTCAAGGCCTCAAAGACCTGGGTCATCAGATCGATGTGATCAACGATAGCTACCAAGACTTTGGTGCCGGCCAATTCATTTGGCGCGTTGGTCAGCCCCAGGTGGAGGGCTATATGGTGGCCAGTGATCCGCGCCGAGACGGTTTGGCCGCGGGGTTTTGATGCCCACCGCCAGCGGCTTGATGCTGGCGCTGATCGGGGCCATTGCATTCAGTGGCAAAGCCATCATCGTCAAATTGGCCTATCGGCATGGGGTGGATGCGGTCACGCTCATCATGTACCGCATGGTCATGGCTTTCCCATTTTTTGTGTTGCTGGCCTGGTGGGCTTCGCGCCAGGACCATGCGCGGGCCAACCCGCTGACGCGGCGAGATGTGGGATCGATATTTGCATTGGGCTTCATCGGGTATTACTTTTCCAGTTACCTGGATTTTTTGGGCTTGCAATACATCAGCGCCAGCTTGGAGCGGCTGATCC
>RFNL01000377.1 GCA_009927195.1 Betaproteobacteria bacterium
GGTCAGCTACAGCGGAGTGGTGCTGGTGTTTGGCCATGAGCTCACCTTGGGCGGTCAAGACGCGGTATGGGGCAGCAGCTTGGTGCTGGCCAGCGCGCTCAGTTACGCCATTTACCTGGTCATGAGTGGGCAAATGGTGCAACGCATCGGGGCCATGCGTTTGGTCGGGCTGGCCTCTGGCGTGGCCAGTGTGTGTTGTTGGGTTCAGTTTTTGTGGCTGCGCCCCCTGTCGGCCATGCGGGTGCCCACCGAGGTGCTGTGGTTGTCTTTGGTCAACGCCACTTTGTGTACCGTGGTGCCTTTGGTGCTGGTGATGATGGCCATTGAGCGCATTGGCGCGGCCTTGACCTCGCAAGCTGGCATGATTGGGCCCATGGCCACCATCGCCTTGGGCGTGTGGTTGTTGGATGAGCCGTTCAATGCCTGGACCGGCATGGGCACCTTGTTGGTGTTGGGCGGTATTTACATGGTGAGCAAACTCGGAGATAGATGATGGATTTTGGAATCAAAGGCAAATGGGCCTTGGTCGGTGGTGCCAGCAAGGGATTGGGTTTTGGCTGTGCACAGGCGTTGGCCCAAGAAGGCGTGAATGTGGTCATGGTCGCGCGCGGTGCCGATGCCTTGCAAGAGGCTGCCCAGGCCTTGCGCAGACATGGCACGCAAATTGTGCCGGTGGCGCAAGACATCACCACCCCGGCTGGGCGCGATGCCATTTGGAATGTGGCCGGCGGTCCGGGCCAAAATTTTGACATTGTGATCACCAACGCTGGCGGCCCCCCACCGGGCGACTTTCGCGACTGGGACCGCGATGCCTGGATTAAAGCGGTGGATGCCAATATGCTCACCCCGATTGAGCTGATCCGCGCCACTGTCGACGGCATGGCCGCGCGCGGCTTTGGCCGGGTGGTCAACATCACCTCCAGCGCGGTCAAGTCACCCATTGATATCTTGGGCTTGTCCAATGGCGCGCGCAGTGGCCTGACCGGCTTTGTGGCTGGCACTTCCCGCAGCAGCCAATTGGCGGGGCGCAACGTGACCCTCAACAACTTGCTGCCCGGAGCGTTTGACACCGACCGCTTGCGCAGCAACCAACAAACCATTGCCTCCAAAGCAGGGAAATCGGTGGAAGAGGTGAGCGAGGCACGGCGCAAAGCCATTCCGGCCCAGCGCTTTGGCACGGCCCAGGAGTTTGGCGAAACCTGCGCTTTTTTGTGCAGCCAACAAGCCAGTTACATCACGGGCCAAAACATTTTGATCGACGG
>RFNL01000282.1 GCA_009927195.1 Betaproteobacteria bacterium
CGGTGCATACCCCGGCGCATTTTGATTTTTCACAGGAGAACCCATGTCCATTACTTTGTCCCAAACCTGTTTGCCCGTGTGCACCGCCATGCTGGGCCACCTGAGCCACTTGCTCGACAAGGCACGCGCCGATGCCCAGGCCCGTGGTTTCGATGGCAATGTGCACATCACCGAGCGCCTGGCCCCTGACATGCTGCCGTTCAAAAACCAAATCTTCATCGCCTGCGATGTGGTGAAAAACGGCGTGGCCCGTGTGGCCGGCATGGAAGCGCCCAAGTACGACGACAGCGAATCCACCCTGGAAGCGTTGCAAGCGCGCATCCAAAATACCCTGGCCTGGTTGGCCACCGTACCGGCCAGCGCCATCGACGGCCGCGAAGACCAGTCCTTCACCTTTCCGGTGGGCAAGACGGGCAGCCACACCATGCGCGGTCAAGACTATGTGACCCTGTGGATCTTGCCCAATATGTATTTCCACATCACCACCGCCTACAACCTGTTGCGCTTGAACGGCGTGCCCGTGGGCAAGCGCGATTACCTGATGGGGGCCACCCAGGGCTGAGGAACCATGTTGCCAGGCGCTCTTGGTGAGGTGTTGGGCGTGGTGGGGGGATTCAGGCGGGTGGTTTTTTTTGCCGCGACGAAACCACGATCCCGCCGACGATCAGCACAAATGCGGCCAGGTGGTACCACTGGGGGGGCTCGCCCAGCAACAGGCTGGAGAGCACGGCCGCAAACACAGGCGTGAGGTTGCTGAAAAATCCGGCGATGTTGGGGCCCACCCGTTGCACGCCCAAACCCCAGCAGCGGTAGGCCAGGATGGCCGGTCCAATACCGATGTACAAAAGGGCGGCCACCACCGGCCAACTCCAGTGAATGTGTGCGTCGGTCAGGGTCCATTCAGCGGCACTGAACAAGCCCGACCAAACCAAACCCATCACCACCTGTGCCATCAAAAAGTTGGCCCAGTGGTTGCGTATTTCGGATGGATCGCGTTCGGGCAGCGAAATTTGCCAGCTGTACCAAGCCCAGGCTGCGGTGGCGATCAACACGAACACATCGCCCTCGACAAACTGTACCTGGGCCAGCAATCGCCAATCCCCGCGGCACATCACCAAGACCACGCCCACGATGGACATGGCCGCGCCAATGAGCTGATCGCGCCGCACCTGCTGGCCGTACAACAAGCTGCCCAGCGCCAACATGAACACCGGAGAGCTCGAGGCCACCAGCGTCACATTGATCGGGGTAGTGGTGCGCAAGGCCAGGTATTGAAAGGTGTTGTAGCACGCCACCCCCAGTAATCCCAAAAACAAATAGCGCCGCCAATGGACCCACAACAGGCTGTCGGGTCGCAACATGCGATGTGCCAAAGGCAGCAACAGCACCAGGGCTACCAGCCAGCGCAGCAGGTTGAGCGTCACCGGCGGCACCTGGTCGTTGATCATGCGACCAATCACCGAATTGGCCGACCACAGCAGCGGCGGCATGGTCAGCAAAAAAACGGTGCCCAGGCTCAGGCGGGAGGGGTGTGTGATGGTCATGGGTGCGCCACTCTAACCCATTCGTCCCAGCCCACCCAGCCACAGCCCTGCGGCAAAAGGGATAATGTTAAATGGATCCTCCCCCAACCGGGGGTCTGAATACAAGCACAACCATCACCACACTGGAGCCCACACATGTCCAAAGCCGTTCGCATCGATCAAAACGGTGGTCCCGAAGTTCTGAAAATTGTTGATGTCACCGTGGGCGATCCTGGCCCTGGTGAAATCCGCATTCGCCACAAAGCAGTGGGCTTGAACTTCATCGATGTCTACCAGCGCACTGGCTTGTACCCCTTGCCCATGCCTTTGAACTTGGGCATGGAAGCCTCTGGCGTGGTGGAAGCCGTCGGCCCAGGCGTGACCCACCTCAAAGCAGGCGACCGTGCCGCCTATGCCAGCCAGCCCCCTGGCAGTTATTGCGAAGTGCGCGTCATGCCCGCCAAAGTGGTTTGCAAGTTGCCCGATGCGATCGACTTTGACACCGGTGCGGCCATGATGCTCAAGGGCATGACGGCTCAGTTTTTGCTCAAACGCACCTTGCCCCAAGGCGGTTTGCAAGCCGGGGACTTTGTGCTGTTCCATGCCGCCGCCGGTGGCGTGGGTTCGATCGCTTGCCAATGGGCCAAAGCCTTGGGATATCAGCTGATAGGCACCGCTGGCAGCGATGCCAAGTGTGAATTGGCCAAGGCCAACGGGGCGGCCCATGTCATTAACTACAGCAAAGAAGACTTTGCCGCCCGGGTCAAAGACATCACCGCTGGCAAAGGGGTCAAGGTGGTCTACGACTCGGTGGGCAAAGACACTTGGGACAAGTCGCTGGAATGCTTGTCTCCCTTTGGCCTGATGGCCAGCTTTGGCAATGCCTCTGGCCCGGTGCCACCTTTTGCGCCTGGCATTTTGGGCAACAAAGGCTCTTTGTATGTCACCCGTCAGACCCTTTTCACCCACATCGCCACCCACGAAGGTGCCATGGCCATGTCCCAGGATTTGTTTGAGGCCGTCACCAGCGGCAAAGTCAAAATCCACATCGAACAGCGCTACCCCCTGGAGCAGGTGCAACAAGCGCATCGTGATTTGGAAGCGCGCAAAACCACAGGTTGCACCATCTTGACCCTGTGAGGCGGAACGAACCAAAGCCATGACATTCCAACCCATTTGGGCGGCCTCATGTTGGGCCGTTACCGTGTCTATCGCCGCGTTTTTGTCACCAGCCTGGGCGCAAACGGCTGATACCGTTTTGCTGGTCCAGGCCAGCGCGGCGGCGCCCGTGCCCCTGCCACCCGCAGCGGCCAGCCCTTTGCAAGCGGCGGCATCGGTTGCGCGCAAATGGTCGGTCTATTGGGGTTGGAACCGATCCACCTACTCCAACAGCGACATCCATTTTTGGGGGCCAGACCACAACTTCACGCTCAGCAACGTGAAAGCCAATGACCTGCAAGCCGATGTCACCACCGACAACATTTTTGGCACCTTTTTGAACCCGGCCAACATGACCTTGCCGCAAACCAATTTGCGTGTGGCCTATCAGGTATCGCCCGATACAGCGTGGGCGATCAACCTGGACCACATGAAATACGTGGTGACACCCGATCAAACGGTGGCCTTTGCAGGCAGCATCAACAACGACCCCCAGTCGGGTTCGACCCGCACCTTGTCCACCAATTACCTGAACTTTGAGCACACCGACGGGCTCAATGTGGTCACACTGGAGTATGAGAAACAATTCCCAGTGACCCAGTGGAAGGCGCCATTTGCATCGCGTTGGGTGGCTTTGGTGGGGGCAGGCATCGTCTACCCCAAGACCAATGTCACTTTGAACATGCTGGGCCGCTCGCGCAACGACCAGTTCCACTTGGCCGGCTATAGCGCCGGGGGGGGTGTGGGCTGGGAAGCCGACTTTTTGGACAGCTGGTTCTTTCGCAGCCTGTTCAAAATGGGTTATGTGACCTTGCCCGATGTGCTGACCAGCTCACAAGGCGACAAGGCCTCGCACAACTTCACTTACAACGAGTTGTTGATTGCGGTGGGCAAGCGGTTTTAGAAACCCAGTCACATCATTGGTGACCCGTTTGGAACGGTTGACTTGCCGCACTGAGCTCACACCACGATGCGCTTGACCGTGTTCGCAAAGTGAATGCCCATTGCTTTTTTGATTTTTTTGACATCTCTTTGTTCCAAGGCAGCGGCAATTTCTTCATGCTCATTCAGAGCGTTGAGCCAATTGGCAGGCGTGTGATTTCCACTGAAACGCAAGCTGCGCATGCGCTTGCTCAGTGCGTTGTGCAACAAACTCAGGCATTCGTTGTCGGCCATGGCCACGATGGCATCGTGAATTTGTTGGTTGATTTCAAAGTATTCAAAGCGCTTGCCCTTGGCATGGAAATTTTTCAATTTATTCTGTAGCACAAGCACTTGATCGATTTTTTTTTGCTCCGCTTGGCATGCTTTCTCTGCGGCAAAGATCTCCAGCAAAGCCATCACGTCCATCATGTCGGCCGCATCTTTGGGGCTGAATGCCTTGACCACAGCCCCCCTCAAGGGCAACAACTCCACCAACCCTTCAGAGGCCAATACTTTGAGGGCCTCTCTGATGGGGGTGCGCGATACCCCCAAATCACGACCGATCTCCAATTCAGGCACCCGCTGTCCTGGTTTCAAATGCGATGCAACGATCATTTGACGAATGCGGTCGGTCACCTCTGAGTGCAAGGATTTTCGGTGGATAGGGGAGGTGGTGGCCATGCAAAACCAAGGGTAAAAACGGATGGAGGGGATTTTAATGATGGGTCTAAACTGTGATTCGTAATTACAGATTACAGAACAATGAAAGTTTGAATGTCCATTCCCCACATCGCAATTTTCACAGGTGATCCCGCTGGCATCGGCCCGGAGTTGGTCGCCAAACTGTTGGCCGACGAACAGAGGTGTTCGCGTGCAAACATCCTGTTGATAGGGCAAAAGTCGGCTTTCCCAACCCCGATGGAAGTGAAGTGGCATGACTGGGCTGGTCTGCATGCGGGTGCATTTGAGCCTGCCAAGGCGCAAGCCCACAATGGTCAGTTCATGCTCGAGGGTTTGGCGCAGGGTGTGCAGTTGGCCGCCTCGGGCCAGGTGGATGCCTTGTGTTTTGCTCCCCTGAACAAAGGGGCATTGCGCGCAGGGGGGATGCACCAAGAGGACGAGTTGCGCTGGTTTGCCGAAAAATTAAACCACAGCGGTGTTTGCGGTGAACTCAATGTGCTCGACAAGCTTTGGACCGCTAGGGTGACATCGCACGTGCCCTTGAGCCAGGTCAGCGCGTTGATCACGCCGGATAATGTGGCGCAAGCCATCGAAATGCTGCATCAGGCCTTGCAAGCCAGCGGCTTGAACAGTCCGCGCATCGCGGTTTGCGGGCTCAATCCGCACAATGGGGACAACGGCAATTATGGTGACGAGGAGGCGCGCTTGATTGAACCCGGCGTTCTCAGGGCCGCTCAAAGAGGAATCTTGGCTGATGGACCTTTTCCTGCCGATACCGCTTTCGTTCGCGCCCTCCGACAGGCCGATGGCTATGACGGCGTTGTCACCATGTATCACGATCAAGGGCAAATTGCCATGAAGCTCCTGGGTTTTGAACGCGGCGTGACCGTGCATGGCGGTCTGCCCATCCATATCACCACACCCGCGCATGGCACGGCGTATGACATTGCTGGCAAAGGAGTGGCCCATCCAGGCGCCATGTTCAATGCGTTTGATCTCGCCTGTCGCTTGGGCCAGAATCGAATTCACAGTAAAAATTGATGACATCAGCACCCCCCCGAACCTGGAGCCCTTGATGACGCGCCACATACTTTCCCGAACTGCTTTTTTCACCAGTTTATGGATCAGCCTCATGCTTTGGCTCATTCCAGTCCAGGCTCAAACTGCTTACCCCGTCAAAACCGTGAGAATCATGGTTGGCGCTGGCCCTGGTGGGGGCACCGACATCATCGCCCGCATGTTGGCCGAAAAGTTTGCTGAAAGCCTCAAGGGAACTTGGGTGGTGGAAAACAAGCCCGGCGCATCCAACACCATTGCCGCGGATTTCACGGCCAAGGCCGCGGCAGATGGCCACACCTTGCTGGTGGCCACGAATACGGGTCAAGCCATCGCCCCGCATTTGATGAAACTCAGCTTTGACCCCATCAAGGATTTGATCCCGATTGGGCTCATCGTGACCGTGCCCAATGTGCTGGTGGTGGGTGCACAGGTACCCGTCAACAATGTGGCCGATTTGGTCAAGGCCATGAAAGCCAAGCCGGGCGATTTCAAGTACGGTTCTTCGGGTGTCGGTAGCACCCAACACATTGCGGGGGAGGCTTTTGATTTGGCCGCCGGAACCAAGAGCGAACACATCAGCTACAAGGGCAGCAGCCAAGCCCACCTGGACATCATTGGCGGAAGCATACAAATGATGTTTGACACCACATCCTCCGCCATGGCTCAAATCAAATCGGGCAAGTTCAAGCCGTTGGCAGTGACCACGTCCATGCGCTCGCCGCAACTGCCCGATGTGCCGACCCTGACCGAGGCTGGCGTCAGGGGCGCAGACATGAGCACCTGGTATGGGCTGTTTGTCACCGCTGGTACACCTGCGGAGGTGGTGGGCAAATTACAGCAAGAATTGGCGCGCATATTGAAATTGCCTGAAGTCGACGCTCGGCTCAAGGGCTTGGGCGGTGAGCCCGGTGCCATCACACCCATGCAGTTTGGCGAATTGAATCGCTCAGAGTATGAGCGGTTTGGCAAGCTGATACGAGATACCGGGATCAAATTGCAATAAGCGTTTCATCCAGGCTGCAGGGCATTGCCCACCCTTATTGCGGATTGCAACTGGCTTTGCGTCACGGTCACTCAGTGGCCTTTCTTTCCTCAAACAAATCAACCTGGTCGGTTTTGCGGGTCACGCCGGATGAAACCTCTGCGTCAACCCGTGACTGCGCCCATTCTTTTCGCATGAGCGAACCCACCCTCACCCCCAGCAAACGCAAGCGCTGGTGCAAGGCCACCCGTTTGAGGCACAAACCAGCGTGCTGCCGAATGGCTTGGGCATCGGCCGTGTAATGGTCCAAGGTGGTGTCGCGGGTCACGCTTTTGAAGTTGTCGTAGCGCAGTTTGATGCCAATGGTTTTGCCCACATAGCCTTTGCGCTGTAAATCGGCCGCCACTTGTTCACACAACCGGGTGAAGATGGCACCCAATTGTGCGCGGTCGTGCACCGCATGCAAGTCGCGCTCAAATGTGGTTTCGCGGCTCATGGAAACGGGCTCGCTCACGGTTTGCACCGGCCGGTCGTCTTGGCCTCGGGCGGCGTCGTGCAACCATGCCCCGTAAGACTTGCCAAATTCGGCAAGCAACCAAGCGCGCTCGCGGGTGGCCAATTCGCCAATCGTGCGGATGCCATGGGCCGATAATTTGGCCTCGGCTTTGGGGCCAATGCCGTTGATCTTGCGACAGGGCAAGGGCCAAATGTGGGTGGCCAAATCTGCTGGATGCAAGATGGAAATGCCATTGGGCTTGTTCAGTTCGCTGGCCATCTTGGCCAGCAGTTTGTTGGGGGCCACGCCGATCGAGCAGGTCAGGCCCGTGGCTTGAAAAATGCTCTTTTGGATCAACCGCGCCAGCACCCGACCGCCTTCGCGCTGACCGCCGGGCACCTGGGTGAAGTCGATGTACACCTCGTCCACGCCCCGGTCTTCCATCAGCGGGGCAATGTCGGTGATGATGGATTTGAACTGGCGCGAGTAGTGGCGGTATTGCTCAAAGTCCACGGGCAACAAAATCGCATCGGGGCAGAGTTTGGCCGCCTTCATCACGCCCATGGCCGAGCCCACACCAAACTGGCGTGCGGCATAGGTGGCGGTGGT
>RFNL01000232.1 GCA_009927195.1 Betaproteobacteria bacterium
CGCATATTGCGCCCCAAAGCCACGCGGCGCAGCCGTGGCTGCAGCACTGGCGGGAGTGGGATGGATGGCTGAACCAATGATGCCGCCTGAGGCCACCGATGCCATCGGCGAGGCTCTGTCTGGGGTTGCTGGCGAGGCAGCGCTCGGTGTTGCCGCAGGCGCAGATCGGCGCAATATCAGGCCCAGCAAGACCATGCCGCCCACCAACACCCAGACATACATCCAATGGAAACCACCCCCCGAATCCGAGACATTTGCTGCCGAGTGGGCAGGCACATCCTGCCTGGCGGCGATTTGGGGGTTGGCCGTTGCGGGTGCTGGCACCGCACGCACTTGCGCTTTCACTGTGTCATAGGTTTTGGCAAAAGCCTCAGGGCTGGAGGCAAATTGGAGCGCAGGGTCAATGGATTTGGCCTGCTCCAAAGCCAGTTGCGCCTCCACATATTTGCCTTGGCGCGCCAATACTTGCCCCAATTCGTAATGGGCCTTGGCACTTCGGGGTTTGGCCTGCAATACCTCGCGCAACATGGTTTCAGCCTGGGGCAATTGGCCCGCACTGACCGCAGCCTCGATGTCCTTGGGGCTTGGTAGCGCCAATGCCCAACCCGCAGACATGACCAACATCAGCGACAAAACCAAGCGCATGAAAAGTGAGTGGCATGACAAGTACATGAAACATCCCTTTGCAAGAAAGACGGGTGATTTATTGAAACACATTACGGGGCGGTTGGAGCGAGATGGCCTTGCGAACTTTGGGGGCAATGCCCCAAATAATCCCTCAGACGGCTTTGGCCGCATCGAGGTTGCGCAAGCGAATGTGCAATTCGCGCAATTGCTTTTCATCCACCGGGGACGGCGCTTGGGTCAGCAAGCACTGGGCGCGCTGGGTCTTGGGAAAGGCAATCACATCACGGATGGATTCGGCACCGGTCATCAAGGTGATGATGCGGTCCAGTCCAAAGGCAATGCCACCATGGGGTGGTGCACCGTACTGCAATGCGTCCAGCAAAAAGCCAAATTTGAGCTGGGCTTCTTCGGGCGTGATCTTCAACGCATCAAACACTTTTTGTTGCACGTCGGCGCGATGAATGCGAACCGATCCACCCCCGATTTCCCAGCCGTTGAGCACCATGTCATAGCCCTTGGCGATGCACTTTTCGGGGGCCGAGGCCATCCAATCTTCGTGACCGTCTTTGGGCGCGGTGAAGGGGTGGTGCACGGCGGTGTAGCGCTGCGCCTCTTCATCAAACTCAAACATGGGAAAGTCCACTATCCACAGCGGTGACCAGCGGTCTTCAAACAAACCATTCTTTTTGGCCAGTTCGCTGTGGCCCAGCTTCAAGCGCAACGCGCCCATGGAGTCGTTGACCACTTTGGCCTTGTCGGCCCCGAAAAACAGCACATCACCGTCTTGTGCACCGGTGCGTTGCAGTATTTCGGCAATCGCTTTGTCGTGCAGGTTCTTGACGATGGGTGACTGCAAGCCATCGCGCCCTTTGCCCACCTCGTTGACCTTGATCCATGCCAAGCCCTTGGCACCGTAAATTTTCACAAATTCGGTGTAGCCATCGATCTCACCACGGCTGATGTCGCCGCCGCCCGGCACGCGCAAGGCCACCACACGCCCACCTTTGCTGCTGGCAGGGGCGCTGAAGACTTTGAAGTCCACATCGCCCATCACATCGGTGAGTTCGGTCAGCTTGAGGTTGACGCGCAAATCAGGTTTGTCTGAGCCATACCAATGCATGGCATCTTGATAGCTCATGACCGGGAAGTCCCCCAAGTCAATGCCCAGGGCATGCTTGAAAACGCCTCTGATCATGTCTTGGAACAAGGCTCGGATGTCTTCCTCGGTCAAAAAAGAAGTCTCAATATCGATTTGGGTGAACTCGGGTTGGCGGTCGGCGCGCAGGTCTTCGTCGCGAAAGCATTTGGTGATTTGGTAGTAGCGGTCATATCCGGCCACCATCAGCAATTGTTTGAACAATTGGGGCGACTGGGGCAGTGCAAAAAACTGCCCGTCATGCACCCGGCTGGGCACCAAGTAATCGCGTGCGCCCTCTGGCGTGCTTTTGGTGAGCATGGGGGTTTCAATGTCGACAAAGCCATTGGCATCCAGAAACTTGCGCACCTCCATCGCCACTTTGTAGCGAAGCATGATGTTTTTTTGCATATAGGGGCGGCGCAAATCAAGCACCCGGTGGGTCAATCGGGTGGTCTCCGAGAGGTTGTCGTCGTCAAGTTGGAATGGCGGGGTGACCGAGGGATTGAGCACCGACAGTTCATGGCACAGCACTTCAATCTTGCCGCTTTTGAGGCTGTCATTGGTGGTGCCCTCGGGGCGCGATCGCACCAGGCCTTTGACCTGGATGCAAAACTCGTTGCGCAGGTCTTCGGCAATGGCAAACATTTCCGGGCGATCGGGATCGCACACCACTTGCACATGACCTTCGCGGTCGCGCAGATCCACAAAAATCACACCGCCATGATCGCGCCT
>RFNL01000187.1 GCA_009927195.1 Betaproteobacteria bacterium
GTGTCGGTGGGCTCTGGCGCTGAACTTTGGGGCTCAGTGGGCCATTGGGTGGCGCGCGGAGCGAGGACACAGCGGGCCGCAAAACCCAGGTCTTCGCGGTCCAGCAGGCTGCGACCGTTCAAAGCGGCATGGCCGCAGGCCAGGCGCAAGGCCAAGCTGGGCGCGCGCAAAGAGCCAATGCCCAAACCCATGGCGCTGGCGCACAGGGCCTGTAACTGCTCGTCGCTGGCTTGGATGCGTGACAAGCGCTCGCGTGCTGAGCCCAAAGCCTGGGCATTGAGTTGGATGTGCAGTGCTGCGCTTTCACCATCAACTATTGCAGCATCGGTCCAGGGGAGATCAATGTCCGAGGGCGAAAGGGCTTGCAGGTCCAACCAAACCGCCAAGCGCTCTTTGAGGGCGGCGGCCACGCCCGCTTCGTCGGGCAAGGACTCATCCAAGGCCACCACCCCAAAGCGGGTGGCATTGGATGGGCTAGGGCGGTGGGCGGCTGGCACTTGTTGGTTATCGAGGGCTTGGACCAGTGGGGCCATCAGGGCGGTTGGCATTCGTTCGGCCATGGGCAGGCACACCAGCCCCTGATCGGCCTGTTGCAACAATCCCGTTTGCATGCGCAGTTCACCGGTTTGCAAGGTCTGGGCCAGGTCGATGCCGCCCAGCAGCCGCTGGCCATCGGCCGAGCCCGGCACTTTCACCAGGGGCAAGCCCAATTGCGCCAAGGCACCCAGCCAGCGATCGCGCACCGGTCCGTGCGGGGCCCGCAGGCACACCCCACCAAAACCATGCGGGTCGATTTGCAAAATTTGCAAACAGGTCAGCGCATCGTGCCAGGCATCGAGTGGATGGGGGGGGTGGTCGCGGTCCATGGCCAGCCAAGCTTGCTGGCTCAGGCGGCCAACACTTCTTGCAAACTGCGTTGCACCCGGGTGCCCGAGTCAGTGTCGTCCAAGGGGTTGCGGCGCAAGCGATGGCGCAAAGCCAGCGGGGCCATGCTTTGCAAGTGAACGGCTTGCACCGATGACTGGCCTTGCAACGCTGCCAAGGCACGGGTGGCGCGCAGCAGCGTGAGTTCGGCGCGCAGGCCATCGGTGCCCAATTGTTGGCACAGCCGGGCGCACAGCAGCAGCATGTCGTCGCTCACCGAGACATGGGCCATGCGTTCGCGGGCCTTGACAATGCGTTTTTGCAGTTTTTGATTTTCTTTCTGCCACTGCGCCTTGAAGGCCGCCGGGTCTTTTTCAAAGCCGTCGCGGCGTTTGATGATCTCCACCCGCAACGCCAAATCCTGGGGGGTGCGCACCTGCACCGACAGGCCGAAGCGGTCCAGCAATTGGGGGCGCAGTTCGCCTTCCTCGGGGTTGCCGCTGCCCACCAATACAAATCGCGCCGGGTGGCGCACGCTCAGGCCCTCGCGCTCCACCAGGTTTTCGCCCGATGCGGCCACATCAATCAGCAGATCTACCAGGTGGTCGTCAAGCAGGTTGACCTCGTCAATGTATAAAAATCCCCGGTGGGCCTGGGCCAGCAGACCGGGCGAGAATTGCTTGATGCCTTGGGACAAGGCTTTCTCCAAATCCAAGGCACCGACCACCCGGTCTTCGGTGGCCCCCAAGGGCAGGTCCACCACGGCCACCGGCAGGCGCTCCAGCGGCAACTTTGCATTCGGTGATTTGGTTTGGCAGACCGGGCAGGCTTGGGCGTTTTGGGCCGGGTCGCACCGGTAGGGGCAGCCCTTGACCACTTGGATGGGGGGCAGCAAATCGGCCAGGGCACGCACCGCCGTGGATTTCCCCGTGCCCCGGTCGCCCAACACCAGCACACCGCCAATCGAGGGGTCTACCGCCACCACTTGGATGGCCAGGGTCATTTCGTCTTGACCAACGATGGCCGCGAATGGAAAAGTCAAAGCCATGGGGGTTCCAAAAACTGTTCTCAGCCCATCATCCAAAAGACGGGACAAAGTGTCAAGTTAAATTTACAGTTTAACGGGATTGATGTCGTTTGGGCGTTTCACCCCGCCCATCAGTTGTCGTTGGATGCAGGCCATAGCGGGCCGCCAGTTGCCACACATGGGCAGGCAGCATGTTTTTCAGCCGCGCAGGCGCTTGGCGGCGCAGGTGCAGGATCGATTCGATGGCCTTCATCTCTACCCGGGCGCGGGCAAACTCCAGGCCACGCGGGCCGATGCGCGGCATCAGCCAGTTGACCAGGGGTTTGAGCCAGGCGGGCATGCGCCGCAGGGGCAGGCCGCCTGCGGCGCGAGCGGTGTTGGTCAAAAAACCGCGCACGGCGCCGTCCCTGCGGCCCAGGCTGATGGGCCTGCTGGTGATGATCTTGGCTGACAGGCCATCGAGCATGGCCTGGCCACGGGCATTGCGCACCAGCAACCACTGCTGCCCATGTCCACCCATATAGCCCACGGTGATGTCAGCCAACACATTGGTGTAGTCCACACAGGTGCGGCAGGTCAGGGGGAAAAAGTCGGGCGGCAAGGTGGACAAAGGCAGGTTCAAAAATGGAATCAGGCGCTTTTCGCCTTGGTCGGTGCGCACCTCGACCTTGTAATCGGTCCTGAACTCGAGGTAGGAAATATCTTGTGGACGATCAGAGATCAGGTCCAAAAATTGGTGGAAGTTTTCGGTGCTGGTGTTGTCAGAGCAGGGCGTGCCAATCACATACAACTGCTGCAAGCCTTGCTCGCGCTCCAACTGCGCTTGGATGGCGCGCAGCGCATAGATCTGGCAGGGGATGCCGATCACGGCCAAGCGTTTGTGGCCTTGTGCCAGGGCTGGCTCCACCAGGCTGAGCAAAGGCGCGTAACCCATGCGCATGCCCCGGCACTGCTGCATGTCTTGCGCCCGGGTGACCAGCACCGGGCGCGGGCGCCAGCGGTCGGACGGGTCGGCGGCCATGGCAATCACCGCGTCGACCAGGTCTTGGGCCAGCAAATCCTCGGCCAGCCGGGTGGTGATGCCAGTCCACTGCGCGCCGGGCAGGGCCGGCTCCAGCCGTGCACTGAGGATTTGTTGGTACGGACCAAAAAACAATTCGTCGGCTTGCGCGCCGTGGGTGGGGGTGCTTTGTTGACGCTGGCGACCGTGCACCAGTTGTTCCAGGCCAGGGTAATCGGGTTGGATGAATTGGCACGCTTGCCCGCAGCGCTTGGGGTCTTGGGTGCGTGATAAACCGCAGTCGGTGCACAGTTTGCGGTTGGGGGTCGGTGCAGGCGCTGGCGGGTTTAGCCACGCCTTTGCCTCTGGCTGGCGACGCTCGGTCATGCCTGGCGCATGTGGCGCGAATGCTGATGCACCGTTTCGACCAAGGCGGCCACATGCTCGGGCGGTGTGAACTGGCTGATGCCGTGGCCGAGGTTGAAGATGTGGGTCGGGCCGCTGGAGTGCGGGTCGGTGTGCGGCTTGCCAAAACTGTCCAATACACGGCGCACCTCGGTGGCAATTTGTGCGGGCGGGGCAAACAGCACGTTGGGGTCGATATTGCCTTGCAGGGCTTTGCCAGGGCCACCCACGCTGCCGCCCACTTTGGCGCGGGCCTGGCCCAAGTGGGTGGTCCAGTCCAGCCCCAGTACTTCGCAGTCCAGGGTGTTCATGTCATGCAGCCACTGGCCTCCGCCTTTGGTGAACACGATGCGCGGGATGCGCTGTCCTTCGTGCTGGGTTTTGAGCTTTGACAACACCATGGCGGTGTAGGACAGGCTGAATGTTTGAAACGCGCCATCGGCCAAAACGCCGCCCCAACTGTCAAACACCATCACCGCTTGTGCGCCTGCATCGATTTGGGCGTTCAAATAATCGGCCACCGCAAGGGCGTTGACCTGCAAGATCCGGTGCATCAGGTCGGGGCGGCTGTACATCAGGCTTTTGACCAGGCGGTAGTCGTCCGAACCGCCGCCTTCGACCATGTAACAAGCCAAGGTCCAGGGACTGCCTGAAAAGCCGATCAGGGGCACGCGGCCATTCAAGGCGTGACGGATTGAGCGCACCGCATCAAACACATAGCGCAAGCGCTCCATGTCGGGCACTTGCAAGGCGGCCACAGCGGCTTCATCGCGCACCACTTTTTCAAACTTGGGCCCCTCGCCTTGTGCAAAGCCCAGGCCCAAACCCATGGCATCGGGAACGGTCAAGATGTCAGAAAACAATATGGCCGCGTCCAAGGAATATCGGTCCAACGGTTGCAAGGTGACCTCGGTGGCGTAGCCGGGGTTGGTGGCCAAACCCATGAAACTGCCAGCCTGCGCGCGGGTATGCCGGTATTCAGGCAAGTAGCGCCCGGCTTGGCGCATCAGCCAAACCGGGGTGTATTCGGTCGATTGCCTGAGGCAAGCGCGCAAGAACAAGTCATTTTGTGGTTTCTTTTGCATGTGATCTGTTCGCGTTGAACCCAGGGTTTTCCTTGATGATGTCAGCTAATTTTTCCGTACAGTGTCAATTGAACTTGACATTTTGTCAAATGCCTGTAAATTAAAGCTTGGTCTAGCACGGAATAAACGCCCACCATGGATGTCCTGCGGGAATGCATCAAGTCGCCAGCGCCATCAAGAGCCCTCTGTGTCGAGCGCCTGCTGGCTGGCCCATCCATTGCGCGATCGAGAAATCCATGCAGCGCTTCAATCGGGGGAATATATCGGTGCCAATGTGGGCAAGATGGCAGGAGCGATGCCCTGCACATTGTCCTCAACATCCCGCAAGAGCGTTGGATGCGGAATGTGGGCCACCAAACCCACGTCCTTGAAATGCCCAAAGGCCACCAGGACCACATCCCCAGCTTGCGCCAACCGAGCGGTTGGAGCGGCTTTTCACCGCGCCATAAGGGCGTCGGCGTGGGCAAGCCGCAGGCGGTGCCAATGACCGCTGGCAGGGCCTGCCAAAGGCGCAAAGCGCGGGATAGCTTGATTGCCACGCGGGTCCCAATGCATTGGGACAAGACTTTGGACCTAGACAAGCAGCGGCAAACAAAGCCAACCCGTGGGCGTTTGATCACCCTCCAAGAGGGGCCCTGCGTGGGCGGCGCAAACGCTGTGGTGACACAACACCATGGCCTTTCCGCGCAGTGGATTTGTCAACACAGGGCTCAGGTTGGGTTGCCCTGTGACAAAGCGCACCCTTTGGAAGAGGGGGCATGAATGGCGGTTTGGACCCTTGGCTTGAACCACCGCACCGCGCCAATTGATTTGCGCGAGCGTTTTGCCTTTGCATCGGATCAAATGGTGAACTCATTGCAAGCCCTGCGCCGCCGCTTTGCGACGCACAAAGAAGTGGCCATCTTGTCGACTTGCAATCGCACTGAAATTTACTGTGCGGGCGAGCAAGTGCAGTGGCAAGACACCTTGCGGTGGTTGGCCGACACGGCCAACGCACAGGTGGACGATTTGCAATCCCACGTTTACACGCTGGAGGGCGATGCATCGGCTCGGCACGCGTTCAGGGTGGCCAGCGGACTCGACTCCATGGTGTTGGGCGAGTCTCAAATTCTGGGTCAATTCAAAGATGCAGTGCGCCTGGCGGCTGATTCGGGAGCCTTGGGCACCACCTTGAACCAACTGTTCCAAAGGTCTTTCGCCGTGGCCAAAGAGGTGCGCACATCCACAGACATCGGTGCCCATTCCATCAGCATGGCGGCTGCCAGTGTTCGATTGGCCAGCCAAATTTTTGAAAGCCTTAAAGACACCCATGTGCTGTTTGTCGGGGCCGGTGAAATGATCGAGTTGTGTGTGGCTCACTTCGCGGCCAAATCACCGCGCTCGATCACAATTGCCAACCGTTCTGCGGCCAGGGCCGATATGTTGGCCCAGTTGAACGGTGGACAAAGCATTCCCCTGGCCGACTTGCCTCAGCGACTGTCCGACTTTGATGTGGTGGTCAGTTGCACCGCCAGCACCCTGCCCCTGATTGGGCTGGGCGCTGTGCAAAGGGCCTTGCGCGCACGCAAGAATCGGCCCATGTTCATGGTGGACCTGGCGGTACCGCGTGACATTGAACCAGAGGTTAAACAATTATCGGGTGTGTTCTTGTACACGATTGATGACCTGACCCAAGTGATCAACAGTGGGCAGACCCATCGCCAAGAGGCGGTGGCCGAGGCCGAAGTCATCATCGATCAAGGGGTTCAAAAATTCATGACCTGGCTGGAAACGAGAAGCCTGGTGCCCATGATCCAAGCGTTGAATCTGCAAGCCGATGCCTGGCGTCAGGCAGAACTCAACCGCGCTCGAAAGCTGATTGAAAAAGGCCAATCGGTCGACAGTGTGCTCGAGTCTTTGTCCGTGGGCTTGATGAAGAAAATTCTCAATAGCCCGCTGCGCGAACTCAATCATCCCGATGCGGCCCAAAGGGCCAAGGCCATCGAAGCGGTGAAGCACATCTATCTCAATCATTGATGCCTGTCCACGGGATTTGCCGCTCAGGCTTGTCTGAGAGCACGCAGGCTGCTGGCCCCGGGATCCCTTTTGTTGGAAGGCCGAGAAAGGTGGGTGCGCAAAGCTTCGTGCTAGAATTTCACGCTTCGTGCGGCTGTAGCTCAGTTGGATAGAGTACTTGGCTACGAACCAAGGGGTCGTGGGTTCGAATCCTGCCA
>RFNL01000042.1 GCA_009927195.1 Betaproteobacteria bacterium
CCTCCCATCTGATATGGTGTTTCATATATCGAGCCTCGTGAACCCCAACAGCAAAGTCCAGCACAGGACGATGACGACAGCCGCTGTGCCCTGAATGACATGCGACCAGAAGAGCAGCGCCGGGCGGCTGTTGCCGGGTCTTGCGTTATCTTCACGCCGTTTGAAGCTTCAGGGTCTTGACGCCCGGGAGCGCCTTGCTGCCTACTTTGATTCAATCAGGTCAGCAGACCCAATGTATTCTTTGAATTGTTTGCACCAAATCAAAACGCTCTTGACTTCATCGGCATCGGTGGTTGTGAGTTTGTAATATGCAGCGCCGTTGGGCTTTAAAAGTCTGCTCACTTCGATTTGTTGGGCATCAAATTCGGGGTTGTCTTTGATGGCTGCCGATTTGCTGATGTAGACGTGGTAATCGGGCCCCGGGCTGGATTTGAAATTGGCGGCCGATTGCAAATAAAGATCTTTGCCAACGCGAATAAGCGACCAAGTTCCCGATGAGTTGTGAATGGGATCTTGCCCTTTGGCGGTCGTGTCTATATCCCCTTGTTTCAGTGTCACACCATTGATGAACGTGTTCTTTGCAAACCGTGCCTTGATGTCGTTGGCATGGCCTGTGATCGCGTCCAGTATTTGTGCCTGGGCACTGACGGTCACGAGCAGACCGCCAAGAACCCATGCAATGGAGTGCCCGGCCAGGCGGCCTTGTGTTGTCTGATGGGGTGAAAGTGATGTGGCCATTGGGTCAGAGGATATCGAGCAACTTGGTGAGATTATCGGCTTGAAATTTGGGCTGATTGCCGATTTCTTCAAAAGGCCAGCCTGCCCGATTGACCCAAAAGACATCGTATCCAAACCAGGATGCGCCCACGGCGTCCCAGGCATTGCTTGAAACAAAAAGAACATCTTTCTTTTCAACGCGAAAGGCGTCTAGCAACAAGTGGTAGCTTTGGGGCGCGGTTTTGAAAAGCTTTACCTCTTCGACCGTGACCACCTGATCCAGGTAGGGGGCCAAGCCGTTGCTTTGCACCACCGTGCGCAGCATGTCTCGGCTGCCGTTGGAGAGTATGGCCGTGGACATGCCTAGTTCTTTCAACCGGGCGAGCACGGGCAAACTGTCATCAAAGGCGGCCAATTGGGCATATTGATTCATGAGCTGCGTTTCTTGGGCACTGGACAAAGCGATTCCCAAACGCTTGCACACATAGCGCAACGAACGGATGGTGAGCTCCCAAAAGGGCAGATAGTGTTGACTGCCAGCAGGGTTGGGGTCACTCATGGTGACCAGGCGTGTGTAGTCAATTTGTCGATCGCGCCACATGATGGCCAAGGCCGTTCCTTGTCCAGGAAACAATTTGTCAGCCAGTTGCCCCATGGAGTACACATCGAACAAGGTCCCGTAGGCATCAAACGCCACCAATTTGTACATCTTGAAATCCCTTTCACGATTTGATGTTCATTGTCTATCTATTGCAGG
>RFNL01000156.1 GCA_009927195.1 Betaproteobacteria bacterium
CCGCCAATATGCGCCAGTGCTGAAAGCTGACCTTGAGCGTTCGCAACTGCAATTCGAGTTGCCGGTTCATCAAGCCGGTGACCCGGTTCATGAGGTAGGGCACCGACGCGTCGAGCTGGTAGCCTATCCAAGGCTTGGATGGATCAGGTTTCATGGCTGAATGCGCACCGAATAAGCTGTGGAGGGTGCACTGATCTTAGTCTTTGAATGCGAAAAATTGGCCACTTGCTGCGGCAGGGCACCTCATGTTTACCCTGATCATCACCACACCAGCAGCACCGACATGGTCAACAAAAACGCGAACAAAAAGCGTCGAAATGCGGGTTCACTGATGCGCTGCCCCAAAAACTGCCCCATGTACAGACCCGCGGCCATGGGCAACAAGGCCGCCAAGGACAAACCAACTTGGCCCCATCCCATGCGATCGTAAAAAAACATCGCCGCATACAAAGGCAAGGAGCCAAACAAATAAATGATGCTGATGCCGCCAATGAATTGCGCGCGGTCCAAGCGCAAGGCCATCAGATAGGTGATGATGATCGGACCGGTGAGCGAAGACACCGCACCCAGCATGCCCGATAAAAAACCAACCAAGGCACTGGCCCAACGCTCGCGCCGTGCAGACACTTCAAACTGCGGCTTGAAGGCCATGAGCAACACGGCCAGCACCAACACGGCCGCGAGCATGCGGTTGAGGTGGCGCGCATCGAGCTCCAGCGTCATGCGCACGGTCAAAAAGGTGGCTCCCATTTGCGCCAACGACAAGGGCCAAAACCGGCGCAGGTTGTGCCGCCATTGGCCCACGTTCCAGGCTTGCCACAGGTTGGAGCCCATCACCGGCACTGCCACCAAGGCCATGGCTTGAGGGGCGGGCATCACCAAAGACATCATGGGCACCGCCAGCATGGGCAAACCCACCCCAATTGCGCCTTTGACCACACCACCAATCACAAAGGCGGCGAGGCCCACGGCCAACATGCTCGCCAAATGCGGCGTATCCCAAAACGGCGTCCATACCGACAAAGCGAGTTGACGCGCGCATGCCAACGAAAAATCTGAACGCCAGCACATGAGCAGCAGCAGCCTGGCGTCAGGGGCTTATTCTTTTTGAATACCCGCCAGGGCCACAGCCTTGCCCAAGCGCTCCACCTCTTCCAGCACGGCGCGGTGGCACTCCGCGGCATTGCCACCAATCGCCTCAATGCCTGCATTGCTCAAGGTTTGAACCACCTCCGGCATTTTGGCAATGGCGGCCATTTCGCTGCTGATGCGCTCCACCGCAGACGCTGGTGTGCCGCTGGCGGCGAACAAGGCCACGATGGGGGCAAAGTCAAAACCGGGAATGGTCTCGGCAATGGCCGGAACATTAGGCTCTTGGCTGGAACGCTTGGCCGCGTTGTTGCCGAGCAATCTCACTTGTCCGCTTTTGACAAAGCCCAACAGAGAGGGCAATGCCGAGAACAACATGTCCACCTGACCGCCCACCAAGGCGGGCACCGACTGACCCGTGCCCTTGAAGGGAATGTGGGTGATGTCCAAGCCCAAAGAGGCTTTGAACGACTCCATGGTCAGGTGATGCGTGCTCCCAATCCCCGAAGACCCATACGTCATGCCGCCGGGCTTGGCCTTGGCCAGGGCCACCAACTCGCGCAGGTTGTTGGCGGGGATTTTGGGATGCACCGCCAAATAAAGGGGCGCACGTGCGGCCAAGGACACTGCCACAAAATCGCGCTTGTAGTCGTAGCTGATCGACTTGCTGATCAAGGGGTTGATGGAGAAGGTCGATCCATCGGTGACCATGAAGGTGTAGCCATCTTTGGGGGCCAAGGCCATGGCCTGGGCCGCCACCATGCCGTTGGCCCCGGGCTTGTTGTCCACCGTGACCGGCTGCCCCAAGCGTTCACTCAGCCGCTGGGCATAAATGCGCGCCACGGTGTCGGGCAAGCCACCGGCGGCATGGGTGATGACAAAGCGAATTGGCTTGCTGGGATAGGCCTGGGCCCACAGCGCCGGTGAGGCAGCGGCCAGGGCTGCGGCAGTGAACAAAAATGGTCTGCGTTGCATGTTCAATTGGAATGGATGGGGTGGTTGAGGGACA
>RFNL01000083.1 GCA_009927195.1 Betaproteobacteria bacterium
GAATTTGCGGCTGTAGGCAAAACCCAGCCAGGCAATCAAAAAAATGGGCAGTGTGATTTCAATGATTTTTTGAAACATGGTGGGGGCTTGTATGGTGCAACTTCAGACTGTATCCCCTTCAGGACTGCGCTGGATACACTAAGTCCCACAATGAAATCCTTCGCCTCCAAACTGCTCATAAGCCCAGCCATCGTGGCGTGGCTGGCCTTGGGTTGTGGCTGGGCCAGCGCCGCTGAGGTGTTGGTCGCCGTGGCCGCCAATTTCATGCAACCCATGCAGCAAATTGCCCAGGCTTTTGCCAAAAGCAGCGGGCACCAGATACAGGTGTCGATAGGTGCCAGCGGCCAGTTGTCGGCCCAAATTCAAAATGGCGCGCCATTTCATGTGTTGTTATCGGCCGATGCGGCCATCCCCGCGCAGTTGGTGCAAGCGGGCTTGGGAGTGGCTGGCACCAATTTCACCTATGCCACTGGTCAGTTGGTGTTGTGGAGCCCCAAGCCTGAGTTGATTGACCCGCAAGGTGAGGTGTTGCGACAAGGCCGCTTCCAGCGCATTGCGCGCGCCAACCCCAAATTGGCCCCTTATGGCGCGGCCGCCATGCAAGTGGTGGAGCGCATGGGACTGACCAGCGATTTGCAACACAAATGGGTGCAAGGCGAAAACGTCAACCAAGCCCATCAATTTGTGGCTTCGGGCAATGCGGACCTGGGTTTTTTGGCATTGTCACAAGTGGCGTCGGCAACGGGCAAAGCCACTGGTTCCATCTGGCTGGTTCCCAGCAGTTGGCACAGTCCGATTTTGCAAAACGCGGTGCTGCTTCACAAAGGCAAAGACAATGCCGCCGCACTGGCCTTGATGGCTTTTTTGAAGTCGCCTGCTGCGCGTGACATCATCCGCAACGCGGGCTATGGGTTGGAGCCGCTCCCATGATCCCATGGTTGAACGATGCGGCAGCGGCTTGGTCAGCGCTGGTCTTGACGCTTCAGTTGGCGAGCGTGACCACGGTGTTGCTGCTTGTCTGGCCACGCCGCTGGCTTGGTGGTTGTCGCAAACCACATCGCGCTGGCGTGCGCCGATCTTGGCCTTTGTCACTTTGCCCTTGGTGCTGCCACCTACGGTGCTGGGTTTTTACCTGTTGGTGGCGATGGGACCGCAGGGCTGGTTGGGGCAGTGGACACAGGCCATGGGTTGGGGCTTGTTGTCGTTCACCTTCAAGGGCCTGGTATTGGGCTCCATGGTTTATTCCCTGCCTTTTGCGGTACAGCCCTTGCAACATGCGTTTGAGGTCATGGGTCGGCGACCGATGGAGGTTGCGGCCACATTGGGCGCGCGGCCACTGGATGCCTTTTTCTCGGTGGCACTGCCCTTGGCCCGTTCGGGCTTGATCACCGCGGCGATTTTGACCTTTGCCCACACCGTTGGTGAGTTTGGCGTGATTTTGATGATCGGCGGCAATGTGCCGGGCCAAACGCGTGTGCTGTCCACCGAGATATATGGCTATGTCGAGGCGATGGAATATGCCCAGGCCCATGCGCTGGCGGCCGGTATGTTGGTGTTTTCATTTGCCGTGCTGTACGGTTTGGCGGCGGTGAAACGGCGCTGGCCGGGTGTGGGTGCGGGTGCATGAACCGCGTCCAACTGCAATTTCAGCGCAATCAGTTTGCTTTGCAGTTGGATGTGCAATGGCCCGAGCAAGGCATCACCGTGATACTGGGCGCATCTGGTTCTGGCAAAACCAGCTTGTTGCGCTGCGTGGCAGGTTTGGAGCGGCCCCAGCGAGCGCGCATTGAAATCGGCGGCGTGCTGTGGCAAGACGATCAACAAGCATTGTTTGTGCCCACCTGGCAAAGGGCCCTGGGCTATGTGTTCCAAGAGTCCAGCCTGTTGCCCCATTTAACGGTACAGCAAAACCTCGCCTATGGCTTGCAGCGCGCCAGCGCCCGGCCTCAGGTGCACAGTTTGGCGCAGGCGATTGAGTTGTTGGGCATTGGTCATTTGTTGGCGCGCTCCCCAGGCGCTTTGTCGGGGGGCGAGCGCCAGCGCGTGGCCTTGGCCCGAGCCTTGGCCAGCCAACCGCGTTTGCTGTTGCTCGATGAGCCCATGGCCTCCTTGGATGCGGCGCGTCGCCAAGAGATCTTGCCCTGGTTGGAAAAGATGCGCGACGAATTGCACCTGCCCATGCTGTATGTGACCCATGCAGCCGATGAGGCGGCCCGCTTGGGCGCGCACATGTGGGTGCTCGAACAGGGGCAGGTCAAGGCGCAAGGTGCCGTCACCGAGGTGTTTGCCAACATCCATCCACCGCTGGTGGCAGGCCAGGACTTGGGGGCCTTGTTGCATGGCCGCTTGGTGGAGCGACACAGCGATTGGCATTTGTGTCGCGTTGCTTTTGAAGGTGGCGAACTCTGGATGCGTGACAGCGGCTTGGCCCTGGGTCAGGCGGTGCGCATGCGCTTGTTGGCCAAGGATGTCAGCATCGCCACCGTGGCCCCGCAGCACACCAGCATACAAAATTTGCTATCCGCCGTGATCGAGGCCGTGGCCAGCGATGAACATCCGTCGCAGGTTTTGGTTCGATTGCGGGTGGGACCCTCGGTGGTGTTGTCGCGCATCACCCAAAGGGCTTGGGCAACGCTGGGATTGCATGTCGGTCAGCCGGTTTACCTTCAAGTCAAATCGGTGGCCCTGGTGGCTTGAAATGGGTGCAAAGTGGGTCGCTCCATTGGCGTTCGTCGGCGGCCAGGTTTTCCAGTAATTTGAGCAACACCTCACGGGTGCTTTGCACCTGCGCGGCACTCAAGCCTTGGGTGCTGATTTGGTTGGTTTGTTCCGCCAAGGGCACCAGTTTTTTCTGCAAGGCCCGGCCCGCAGCGGTCAAATAGATGTACATGTTTTTTTTGTTCTCGGGCGACTGGCGGCGCTCGATGTAGCCCAGGGCCTCCATCGCCTTCATGGCCGCAAAGGTGGTGGGCTCCATCACACCGGCGCGCGCACTGAGTTCACGTTGGGTCAAGCCATCGGCGTGCCACAAGATGCGCAAAAACGCCCAATGCCCAAAAGGCACTTGGTGCTGTGCCAATCGGGCCTGCAGGGCCCGGGTGTAAGCGCGTGCGGTGTCGCGCACCAGGTGCGCCAAGCGGTCATTGGGCACCGCCTCTTGCCAGTGGCGCAACAGTTGTTGGGTGTCTTTTTTCATGCCACTGGTGCCACCTGGTGGGGCGGTCTGATGCTTTGTCCCGTTTGGGCCGAGGCCAATATGCCCAAGCTCACTGCGGTGCTGGCGCGCG
Source organism: Betaproteobacteria bacterium (assembly GCA_009927195.1). Taxonomy (GTDB): domain Bacteria; phylum Pseudomonadota; class Gammaproteobacteria; order Burkholderiales; family Burkholderiaceae_C; genus Limnohabitans. The sequence continues at coordinate 3,288 of RFNL01000083.1, forward strand.
ACCAATGGCCGTTGTGCAAGGTGGCTTGACCCGACTGGGCCGCCCACATTTCATCGATGACTTCTTGCCTCGGTACCTGGGTCAGCGGCACGGCTTCAAAGCTTTGGCTGGTGTCTGCATCGATGGCCACACCCTGGGGTGTCAAACGCAGATCGGCGTGTTCACAGCCAACGATCACCGGCCCGAAGTGCGGATGGGCGCTGGGGGCGTTATCGCTGCCTGGTGGGCTCCACAATGCGCCGCCGTAGTTGCGCTCGGCTTTGAGGTGGGCTTCTTGGGCGGCATCGGCCATGCTCTGCAGTCGCAGGCGAGCTGCACCATGGACGCCGCTGGGTTTGGCAAAGCCCATTTCATTGATGCCATCCATCCAGGCATCGCTGTCAAAGTGGCCGTAGCCGCTGTAAGTCATGCTGGCAAAGGCCCCGCCCTCAAAGGCCAGCAAAGCGCTGTAAGCGCCTTCGGTGGGTCTTGCGCTGTCCCAATTGCCGCTGTGGGCCGTGACGCTGCGCACCAGGCCACCGCCGAGCAAGCGCACCATGTCCACCTGGTGCGCTGCTTGGCTGTGGATGACCCCACCACCAGCGTGGGTGAGCAACTCTTCTGGGCGGCGTGGGCGGTACAAAAAATCGGTGTATTGCAAGGCATGGATCATGCGTACCCGCCCATAGCGTCCGCTGGCAATGAGTTGGCGTGCGCGCAGCACCGGCGCATTGAAGCTGTGGCTGGGGCCGACGATCAAGGCCGTCCGGGCTTGTTCACAGGCTTGCACCATGCGATCGCATTCTTCCAAGCTGATGGCCATGGGTTTTTCCACCAGCACATGCTTGCCGTGTTGGGCCGCCAGCACCACATGCTCGGCATGGAATTGGTGCGGCGTGGCCACATACACCCAATCTACATCGGGCCGCTGACAAAGCACTTGGACCGATGCCACGCTGGGGGCATGAAAGTCGCGTTCAAATTGCGCGCAGGCCTGGACCATGGGGTCGCAGGCAGCGACCAATTGCACCCGAGGGTCTTGCACAAAGGTGGGCATCATCAAGGTGAATGCGCGGCCCAAACCGGCCACGCCCACGCGCAAGATGCGGTTCACAGCGCCAACTCCAATGGGCCACCGCTGTGCGAGCGCGACACGCACACCATGATGTGGGCCGCACGCTCTTCGGGCAGTAAGACCATGTCACGGTGTTCCACCTCGCCGCTGAGCAACCCCACTTTGCACGACCCGCAGGTGCCGCTTTCGCACGAGCTGGGCACCGCCACACCCGCGCTGCGCAAGCATTCCAAGATGCTGCGCTCGGGCGGTACGGTCAAGCGCAAACCGCTCAATGGCAACACCACATCAAAGCTCTGGTTGTCGGCCCAGCCATGATTGGTTGCGCCAAAGCTTTCGAAATGAATTTGGTGCGCAGGCCAATGCCCACTCATGTCGTGCACGCTGTCCATCAAACCATGGGGCCCGCAGCAATACACATGGGCTGCGCTGGGTGTCTCCAGCACCGGCCACAGGTCCAGCGACTGGCTGGGGTCGCCGCCATCGTGGTGAATCTGCACACGGTCGTGCCAAGGTGCTTGTTGTAATTCGGACAGAAAAGCCGTGGCTTCAGCGTCTCGGCTGCACACGTACATTTGAAATGAGGTGTTGGGCATCAGGGCCAAGGTTTGCGCCATGGCATAAATTGGCGTGATGCCAATGCCGCCCGCGATCAAGATGTGTTGCTGGGCTTGTGCCTCCAGGGGAAACAGGTTGTCCCCACCGCTGATGGCCAAGTTGTCGCCTTCGTGCACGCCATCGATCAAACTGACGGAGCCACCCCGCCCTTGGGCATCGCGCTTGACGGCGATGGCCCAGTGGTCGCGCGCTTGCACCGGGCCGCACAGCGAGTAACTTCGCGTGTGCCCACCCGGGGTGACCAAGCGGATGTGCGCACCGGCTGTCCAGACGGGCAGTTCGGCCCCCGATGGATCGATCAATTCAAAGCGCACGATGTCGCGCGCGATGCGCTGTTTGCGCCGCACCTGCAAAGTGTTGAGTGCGGCTGTTGCCAAAGAAAAAGATGACATGGTTAGTACCAAAGCCCACAGGCTGGAGAAGGTGTAAACTGTGATCATAATCTTAGATCGCTAAGTATTTAACCATCGACCTGTACGGCCTGCCATAACCTCAGGAGAAACAAAGCGCATGCTGACCCACGCAGAAAATATGTTGTTGTGCCGTGTGGAGGGCGATGCCCCCATGGGCCAATTGATGCGCCGCCACTGGCAATTGGTGTGCTTGGCCGAAGAGGTGCCCGAGCCCGATGGGGCCCCGGTGCGCGCCCGGGTGCTCGGTGAGAACCTGGTGGTGTTTCGCGACACCGACGGCCAGGTCGGCGTGCTCGATGAGATGTGTCCGCACCGGCGCGCATCCTTGGTCTATGGCCGCAATGAGCACCGTGGCTTGCGCTGTCTCTACCACGGATGGAAGATGGATGTCAGCGGCCAAGTGGTGGACATGAGTTCTGAGCCAGCGGGCAGTGGTTTGGCCAGCAAAGTCAAGCACAAAGCCTATCCGACCCAGGAGTGGGCGGGCATGGTGTGGGCTTACATGGGACCGAGCGAGACCTTTACGCCCTTTGTGCCACCGCGTTGGGCGCCCACAGATGATGTGCAGGTGTCGGTGGCCAAAATCATCATTCCGGCCAATTGGGCGCAAATTCTGGAAGGGCAGATCGACTCGGCACACAGCTCTAGCCTGCATTCCTCTGACATGGTGCCGGCGCGGGTGGACGGGGCCAAGGCCAACAGCGAACAATGGTTGCGCCCCTCCACCGACAAAGCACCGCGCATGCAGGTCGAGGTCAATGGCTATGGCTTCCGTTATGCGGCTTTGCGCCGACCGATTCAAAACGCCGCCACCCATGAGTACGTGCGCACCACCGTGTTTGTCGCACCCTCGTCGGCTTTGATCCCGCCCAATGATGTGTACAACGTGGCCAATATCAATACCCCCATCGATGACCACCACACGGCCTTTCACTTCATCGCGTGGGGCGACCCACAAACCACACCCAGCACCGCCGCATGGCGCAAGTTTTTGCACACCGAAGTCGGGGTGGACCTGGATGCGGCCTATCACCCGGTGCGCCATTTGGGCAACCATTTCAAGCAAGACCGCGCGGCCATGAAGGCCGGTAATTTCACCGGCATACCCGGCATTCCCAACCAAGACATGGCGATGTGGGTGGGCATGGGCCCGATTGTCGACAGAGAGCATGATCGCCTGGGGGCCAGCGACATGGCCATCGTGGCTTTTCGCCGCCAAATGCTCGATGCGGTTCGCACTTTTGCCAATGGCGGGCCCGCCATTGGCGTGGGCGATTTGCACATCCCCGAGTCGGTGTGCTCGTTCCAAGGGGTGATTCCCAAAACCACCGACTGGCGCGCTTACCCAGCCCAACCGGTGGGCGCGGCGCAGGAAGCCGTGACGCCGTGATGCCCC
>RFNL01000184.1 GCA_009927195.1 Betaproteobacteria bacterium
GTGCTGCGAATTCACGCCTGAGCTTTTGTCGCAACCGTGCCAACAATGGATCGTGACTGACCAAGCCCAAATCAGCGATATCGACCAAATGGGCCATGCGTTTTCCACCAGCCGCACCCACCGTGATGAATTTGGTTTGATGTTGCAAGGCCCAAACGGTCATGGCCAATTTGGCACTGCTTTGGTCACAAGCATCAATGACAGCGTCTACCTGTGAGCCCATGATGTCGGGCCAATTGCCTGGCTGCACAAAATCGTCGATGGCGTTGACTTCGCATTCGGGCTGGTAACTACCAATGCGCTCTTTCATCGCCAACACCTTGGACTGGCCCAAGGTGTTTTCCGTGGCATGAATTTGACGATTGAGGTTGGAGTCAGAAACATGGTCCATGTCGATCAGGGTCAATCGACCGACCCCACTGCGGGCCAAGGCTTCTGCGGCCCATGATCCCACGCCACCCAGGCCCACCACCACCACATGCGCAGACACGATTTGTGTGGCTGCCTCCAAACCATACAGACGCTGCAAGCCTGACAAGCGCCGATCCATGGTGAGGAGCATGTTCAGATGGACCTCTCCAGGCTCCAGGTTTGGTAGCGAAAGCCCGCCAATGCACCGGCAAAAATGCCCAACACTGCCAACAAAGCGTTGAGACTGAGCACTGACAAGCCGCTGACACCTTGCCCAATGGTGCAACCCATGGCGGTGACACCACCGACGCCCATCAAAACGGCGCCCAACAAATGATGGGACAAATCAGATATTTGGCTAAAGCCTTCCCAACGAAAACTGCCATTGCTCAATGAAGAAACAGCCGAACCACAGACCACGCCCAAGGCGGAAACAATGCCAAAACTCAACACCTTGCTTTTGTCACTGAAGAACATCAGCCAGTCCAAGGTATAGGCCATGGGGGCCACAAAACTCATGGCTTCCATGCGACCGGAGTTAGTGGTCAGGTAAACCGCTTCCAAAGTCTCGGGGTGTTCTGCCAGAAAACCAAAATGGCCACTCACCCACCACATGGCGGTGACCAGCAAACCCAAACCCAGGCCAACCAGCAAGTTTTCTGTTTGCCAAAAATCTCTGCGGGCAAAAGTCCACGCAAGCAACACCAAGGACACAACCATACCAGCCGTCGGCCATGCCTGGGCCAGCGGCAAATCCAGCCAAACAGAGAACCAAGCACCCAGGTGAGCGCCTGAAGGCATTTCCACAAAAACCGAATCCAAAAATTGGTTGCGCCCCACAGCAGTCACCCCTTTGAGGGTTGCAAAAGCCGATACGCCCATGAAAACAAAAACGACCCAAGATTTCAAATTGCCAGTGCCCATGCGGATCAAGGTCTTGTTGCCACAACCAGAAGCCAACACCATGCCCAAACCAAACAAAGCCCCACCCACCAATGAAGAAAGCCAAAGAAGTCGCTGGGTGCTATACAAAGACTGGCTGGGATCGATTTGACCAGTCCAAGACAACAAGGCAAAACCAATTGTGGCCACGGCCACCACCAAAGCCCACTGGCGCAGACGTGTCCAATCCGAGATGTTGACCACATCACTGATGGCACCCATGGTGCAAAAATGGGTGCGTTGGGCTATCGCACCAAACAACATCGACAGGCCAAAGGCGCTCCCTAATATCCATTGAGTATGGACCGCCAATTGCTCCGAATTCAACTTGCAAACCCCTTGTCAGTCATTTCAATTTGGCCAATCGCTGTTTGGCTGCACCCGCGGCTTCTGATTCGGGATAAGCTTTGATCACATCTTCCAATGCTTTGCGTGCAGCACGCAGGTCTTTGAGCTCAATCTGGCAATTGGCAATGGCCAATAAAGATTCGGCCACACGCGGGTGGGGTGCCATGGCGACCAAGGCGCGAAAACTGGCAATGGCCTCTTTGTAATCTCTGACGGCGTATTGGGCGTTGCCCAGCCAAAATAAAGCAGATGGCTTGTAACCGGTTTGGGGATATTTGCGCAGAAAGTCAGTCAGTCCAGACACGGCTTGTGCATATTCTCCTTTGCGAAAAATTTCCAAGGTCATGTCGTAATCGCGAAGTTCAGACGGTTCGGCCAAGAACTCCCGGCCATCCAGGCTGACTTTGACGGGCTCTAATTTGCGCAAGCGTTCTTCTTGGGCTTGAATCTTGTCTTTCTGCTCGCGTTGCCACTCCGCCAAAGACTTGAGCAAGCTTTCATAATCGCCTTTAGACTGGGCCAGATCCGATCTCAAAGACTCGATTTGATTTTGCAAATCCAAAAGACCACGACGCATGGATTGCAGTTCATCTTGGCTCTTGCCAGAGCCTGCGCTGGCTTTGTTGACCTCGGATCGCAAAGTCTCCGTGCTCATGCGCAAGGACTCTAAGCGCTGGCGCAAATCCAAAATAGCCCTGCGGGCCTCATCGTCTTCAAACAAAGCTGCCTGCGTGGGGGCAACAATACCCATCACCCACAACCCCAAAAGGGTTGCGCGAAACCTTGGCCCCATCATTTGTAGGCGATCTCTGCTCGGCGATTTTTGGCAAAAGCCTCTTCACTGTTGCCCTGAACAGCGGGTTTTTCTTTGCCAAAACTGACTGCTTCCATTTGAGCATCAGAAACACCCAATAAATTCAACGCCTTGCGAACCGCCTCAGATCGCTTTTGTCCCAGCGCCAAGTTGTATTCACGCCCACCGCGTTCATCGGTATGCCCTTCGAGCGCAATCCGACGCTTGCTGTCTTGCTTGATGTATGCGGCATGTTTCTCGATCACACTTTGAAATTCAGATTTGATGACGAAACTGTCGTAATCAAAATAAATGACTTTGGTCACACCCTCCGGCCCAGGGGCCACACCAGTCAGAGGGCGTGCATCAATGCCAGCCACAGCCGAACGCGCGGGGGGGGGAGGTGCTTGCTCGCTGGGTGCAGCCAAAGCCACGCCCGCTTTTTCTTCCACAGGTACTTCATTGAGCTTGACGGGTGAAGAACAAGCGGCCAATAAAGCAGCCAAAGTCAAGGTGATCAGGGTTTTGTTCATGTTGATGTTGCTCCAAAAGAATCAGTGCTTGAGAAAAGGACCCCAATGAGGCTCTCGAATGTCCCCATTTTGTCCAGCCAATCTGGCTTTGATGCGGCCATCCACGGTGCTGGTCATCAAGGCCTCACGACCTTGCAGCAGTGTGGAATAAACGATCAAACGACCATTGGGCGAAAAGCTGGGGCGTTCATCCGGGCCAGTATCGGTGATGAATTGGGTGGTTTCGGACTTGAGGTCCATCACATGCAATTTGAATTGGCCATTGATGCGGGAAATATATGCCATCCACCGTCCATCCGGACTGATGGCTGGGGAAATGTTGTAGGTGCCAGAAAAAGTCACGCGTTGCGCGGGGCCGCCCATGGTTGGCATGCGGTAGATTTGGGGTGAGCCGCCACGGTCGCTGACAAAATAAAGGGCTGAACCATCAGGGTAGAATAAAGGCTCGGTATCAATGCTCGTTGTTTGGGTCAAGCGACGCGGATCTCCGCCTTGAGCAGGTATCAGATAGATCTGAGAGCCTCCGTCTCTGCTCAGGGTCACGGCCAATGAACGCCCATCGGGTGACCATGCTGGAGAACTGTTGTTGCCCTTGAAATTGGCCACCACACGCCTCTTGCCAGATGCGACATCGTGGACATAAACCACTGGTTTTCTGGCTTCAAAGGACACATAAGCCAATTCATGACCACTGGGAGACCAGTTGGGGGAAATGATGGGCTCTGGACTGGTCAAGGCAGCTTGTGCATTTTCACCATCGGCATCGGCCACCCAAAGACTGAAACGCCCACCCAGTTTGGTGACGTATGCGATGCGGGTTGAAAAGATGCCTTTTTCGCCTGTAAGCTTTTCGTAGATGAAGTCAGAAATTCGATGGGCAATCAAGCGCAAATCAGCGACCGGGGTGGCATAACTTTGGCCACCAAGATCTTGCCCACGCACCAAATCCCATAAGCGGAACCGCACGTCATAGCGGCCATCCGCCAACTTGCTGATGCTTCCAGTGAGCAAAGCCTCATCGCCTTTTTGTTTCAAAACAGAGAAGTCGGGGCGTGTCAATTCATCCATTGCCTGGTTCAGGGCATTGCCGCGAAACTGTCCGCTGCGCTCCAGATCGGCCTGGACAATGGATGCAATTTTTTGAGGCGAATATTGTTCACCGCGCATCGCCGCAACAGCGATCGGGATTTGGGTCAGGCCCACACCCGAGACTTCAACCCGAAATTGCGCCAAGGCAGGCCAAGTGAACAAAGCCAAGCACAAAACAGCCCAATGAATGAGCGTGAAAAAGAAAATTCGAAAACGGTCAGTCAAAGGACTCAGGCAGATGAAAAATCATGGGCGTTATAGTAGCATCAACTTGCTCTGTATTTGCCCCCCGCTGTGCCCACTTCTTATCTGTTTCAACGGTTGTTTGGCTATGCCAAGGCTTACAAGTGGGCCTATGCCGTGTCTGTGCTGGGGATGGCCGCGACGGCGGTGACCGAGGCCATGCTGCCAGCGATGATGAAATATTTGCTGGATCAAGGCTTTCAAGTCGAATCCGCGTTTCAAGTTGTGGCCATTCCGCTGGCCATTGTGGGATTGTTTTTGGCCAAGGGTTTGCTGATCTACATCAGCAACTATGCAGCCACTTGGATCACTACACATGTCACCATGGCACTGCGCAACGACATGTTCGCCAAAATGCTGCGTTTGCCCGCAACCTCTTTCGCTGACCCACAGGGTAGCTTCATTGCCAAGGTACTCTACGATGTGCTCAACATTGGTGAGACCATTTCACTGGTGGTCATTTCTGCCTTTCGAGAGGCACTGACTGTGATGGCCTTGGTGGCTTACTTGATTTATCTGGATACCCGCCTGGCGTTGATTGCATTGAGCATCGGCCCCGTCATTGTGGGTTTTGTGCGGGTTTTTTCCAGGCGACTGCGTGAAGCGGGGCGCAGCGGACTCGACTCCATTGGGCAGTTGACCCAAGTGCTGGAGGAATCTGTGACTTGCCAAAAGATCATCAAGATCTACCAAGGTCAAGGCACTGAAAAGCGGCGATTTGAGGCTGCCAACGCCCGTTTTCGGCGCGCGCAAATGAAAGAGGCCATACCCGCTTCTGCCACCACACCTTTGACACATCTGGCTGCATCGGTGGCCTTGGCCCTGATCGTGTATTTGGCACTGCGACAAGTCAACCAGGGTGAGAGTACAAGCGGTGTGACTTCAGTGGGCGGCTTTGTGGCCTTCATCACAGCCATGCTGATGTTGCTCGCACCATTGAAAAAACTCACTGAAGTCAACACTTCATTGCAGCGCGGAAGGGTGTGTGCGCAAAGCGTTTTTGCATTTCTGGACAGCCCTGAAGAGGTCGACTCAGGCACAGTGATCTGGGAAAACCCTCTGGGAAAAATAGAGTTCCAAAATGTCAGTTACGCCTACCCCAAAGCCATTGTGGACTCCCTGGAGGCCATCAATTTTTGCATTGAACCTGGCCAAACATTGGCCGTGGTGGGCGCTTCTGGCAGCGGAAAGTCCACCTTGGCAGCTTTATTGCCAAGGTTCATGTCTCCTACCCAGGGTCAAATTTTGATCGATGGCATCTGTGCTGAGCAAATCACCCTCACTTCTTTGCGGCAGCACATGTCACTGGTCACCCAAGAGGTGCTTTTGTTCAATGACACGGTGGCCGCCAACATTGCTTACGGTCAGTCCAATTTCAATATGGCAGACATCGAACAAGCGGCCAAAGCGGCCAATGCCTGGGATTTCATCAAGGCATTGCCCTTGGGCTTGCACACAAATGTGGGAGATGGCGGCATGAAATTGTCTGGGGGTCAACGGCAAAGAATTTCAATTGCCCGCGCCATCTTTAAAAACGCGCCCCTATTGATCTTGGACGAAGCCACCTCGGCCCTGGACGCCGAATCCGACCGATCGGTGCAGATCGCTTTGGCCAACCTGATGCGTGGCAAAACATGCGTGGTCATTGCCCACCGTTTGTCGACCATTCAGCGTGCCGATCGCATCATCGTGCTCAGCCAAGGGAAACTGGTGGAAGCTGGCACCCATAACGAATTGCTTTCCCTCAATGGCATGTATGCGTCGCTGTGCCGATTGCAGTTCAATGAATCCACGTCATTGAATGCCTGAGCCCATGGCCCCAGCCCGACCCGCTTGTCCCGTCTCTGTGATCATGATCACCTTGAATGAGGGCCATCGCATCCAGGCCACCTTACAAGCCTTGCAGTGGGCACAAGAGATCATTGTGGTGGATGCCGGCAGCACCGATGACACGGTCGCGGTGGCCCAACCATTGGCGACCCTGGTTGTGCACCATGACTGGGCAGGCTTTGGCGCTCAAAAAAACTATGCCTTGTCTTTGGCCAGCCTGCCATGGGTGTTGTCATTGGATGCAGATGAATTTGTGACACCTGAGTTGGCGCTGGAAATTCAAAATTTTGTGGCGCAAAACGGCAACGGGTTTTTGTCCGCCACTTTGCCTCGTTTGTCAACGTATTGCGGGCGCGAAATGCGCCACAGTGGCTGGTGGCCTGACCCCGTTTGTCGTCTTTTCAAGCGAGCACATGCCCGTTTCAGCGATGATTTGGTGCATGAAAGAATCATCACGACGGGACCAAGCGCTGCGCTCGAAGGCTTGTTGTTGCACGACAGTTTTCAAAATCTAGACCAAGTGCTGCACAAATTGAACCAGTACTCCTCGGAGGGTGCGTTGAACCTGCACCGAAAAGGGCGCACTTCCAGTTTGGGCAAAGCCATTGGCCATGGTTTATGGACTTTTTTCAGAACCTATGTCTTCAAGCTCGGCTTTTTGGATGGCCGTGAAGGGTTCATTTTGGCTGTTTCAAATGCCGAGGGCACTTATTACCGCTACCTGAAATTGATGTACTTGTGCGAACAAGGCCCCTCAAATACGCCATGAAAATTTCTTTGGTGGTCACCACCTACAACCGGCCAACTGCATTGACGCTGGTACTGCGCTCGCTGCTGCAACAGCAGCGCATGCCCGATGAAATTTTGATTGCAGACGACGGCTCGACCCACGAAACCCGGGTGGCGATACAAACCATGGCAAAAACTTCAGCAGTGCCCATGCTTCACCTGTGGCAAAAGGATGAGGGTTTTCGTGCCGCTGCAGCCAGAAATTTGTCTGTGGCAGCGGCACAGGGCGACTTGATCGTTTTCCTTGACGGGGATTGCGTGGCACGCCCTGATTTCATTGCGCAGCACCAGCGCTTGGCAGAGACCGGACATTTTGTGGCGGGCAGTCGGATTTTGCTCAACCCCGACTTGACCGAAACCGTCACCAACCAACAAGCACACTTGTACCAATGGGGACGGTGGAAATGGTTGTTGCAGCGATTGCAAGGTCATACCAATCGCTGGTGGCCCTTGTGTCACCTGCCAGGGCAAACATGGCGCAAGTTGCATCCCATGCGTTGGCAAAGTGCTCGCACCTGCAACCTGGCTGTTTGGCGAAGGGACTTATGGGCTGTGAATGGGTTTGATGAGCAATACCAAGGTTGGGGCCATGAAGATGCCGACCTGGCGGTGAGACTGATTCGCCATGGCGTGCACTACAAAAACGGGCGATTTGCCACCACCGTTTTGCACCTGTGGCACCAGGAAAACGATCGCAGCCAATTGCCCGATAACCTGGCCAAATTGGAAACAATACTCCACAGTTCGCAGACCCAAGCTGCACAGGGTTTGAACCGTTACAGCCCCCAAATGATTGCCTCAGCCTTGCAAAGGCTCGCATGAAAACCATACCAATTTTGATGTACCACCAGATCGATGAGGTGCCGCCCCCAGGCGTTGCCTTGCGAAATCTGACCGTGAGCCCAGCTTCCTTTGAACGACAGATGAAACGCTTGAAGCATTGGGGTTTCAGGGGGCTGTCCATGCGCGATCTCGAGCCATATTTGCGTGGTGAATTGAGAGATCGTGTGGTGGGCATCACCTTTGATGACGGATATGTCAATACCCATGACAACGCCCTGCCCATCTTGAAAAAGCATGGCTTTACGGCCACCTGTTATGCGGTGAGTCACCAAATCGGGGGGCATAACCTGTGGGATATGCCCATGGGTATGTTGCAAAAACCGCTGATGAATGCATCGGCTTGGAAACATTGGATTGAAAGTGGCATGGATGTGGGCTCACACACCTGTGATCACATCGATCTGAGCCAAGCCGATGAAGCCTTGGCAAAGTTGCAAATTGAACAATCCAAGTTGGAGTTGGAGCAAATGTTTGGCGTTTCAGTGCGCCACTTTTGCTACCCCTATGGCCGTTTTTTGCCACCGCACTTGGAATGGGTGGCCAAGGCTGGATACGTGAGTGCAACCACCACCCAAAGAGGCCGTGTCCATACCTGCCAAGCGGTGAACCAATTTTCCCTTCCCCGGGTGCTGGTGAATCACCGAACCACCTGGGCGCACCTGGGTTTGAAGTTATTCACCGCATACGAAGATCGGCATTGAACAACCCAGTGTCAACTGCGTGCTATTTTGATTTGCTCGAAAATTTGCTCATGGGCTCTGGCACAAGATGCCCATGTTTTTTGTTGTGCCCAAGCCTGGCCTTGTTGGCGCAAACGATTAGCCAAGGCAGAATCTTGCGCAAGTTGCGTCAGGACTCCCGCCAAGAGATTTGGATTTTTCGGATCATTGATCACCATGGCCGTGTAACCGTCAACCAACTCGGCACTGATCCCGCAGTAAGGCAATCCACTCACCACCACCGGCGTGCCGTGGGCCATGGCCTCCAGCACAACCATGGCGTAGGTGTCTTCCAAGGTGGGATGGGCCAATACATCAGCGGCCAAATAAGCTGAACGCAAGTTATTTTGAGGGCCCAGAAAAATGATTTTTTCGGTTACCCCGTGTTGCTTGGCCAAACCTTCATAGCTTGAGGCGGGTGGTTTTTGACCCACAACCACCAAACGCCAGGTTGCTGGCAACAAACCCATGGCTTCAATCAGGACCGCCAAACCCTTGCGCAACGGATCATTGGCCACCAGCAACACCATATGCGCATCTTCGCTCACACCCAATGCCTGTCGCGCCAATACGCGCTCAGCCGCTTGGATGGGTTCCACCCGTTTCACACCGGGCGGAATGACTTTGGTCAAGCCTCTCGACTGGGGATAGGTGCTTTCCAATATCTGCTGCAAGGGCATTGAAACAGCCAATATCACACGCCGCCCATTGGCCAGGCCATTGAAGCGAGCCCCTTCCAGCCACCAATAAGCCAACAACCTGGGGCTGGTGATGATTTTGATCACCCGGATCCATTTGCGCCAACCGATGCGATGGGCCATCAAGCTGTACCGAATGGGCAAGACATGAAAGCATTGAACATGGCCATGCCAACTGTGTTCATGGGAATAGACCACATCGAAATTTTTTCGAGTCAGCCATGCCGTGACACCCGCAAACCACAATTGATTGACCCATCTGGGTCGACGCAAAGGACCCGGGATTTTGTGCGCGATCCAATTTGCAGACAGGTCTGCCCCAAAAGACTGGGCAAAAACATGCACTTCGTGGTCCTGAGACAACTCGGTGGCAACAGCCACAGAGTAACGCTCTGCGCCACCGCCTTGCGGATCAAAGTGTCGGCTCAAAAAAGCAATGCGCATGCTTGGGTTCGGTCAATCGCATTCAAAGCAAAACAATATCGTATTGCTCTGGGCCCATGGCCGACTCTCGGTGCAAGGAAATGGGCTTGCCGATGAAATCACTCAAACCCGCCAAATGTGTGTTTTCTTCGTCCATCAACAAATCGATCACCTGCGGATTGGCCACAACCCGAAATTCCACCGGGTCAAATTGCCGCGCTTCACGAAGTATTTCTCGCAAAATGTCGTAAGCAATCGTTCTAGGTGTTTTCACAGACCCTTTACCTTCACATGATGGACATGGTTCGCACAACATCTGGGCCAAAGATTCACGGGTTCGTTTACGGGTCATCTCCACCAAACCCAATGGTGAAAATCCACTGACCATGGTTTTCACCCGGTCGCGTTTCAAATGTTTGCGAAATTCAAACAGAACAGCTTGCTGATGGTCCTCTTTCGCCATGTCAATGAAATCAGCGATCACAATGCCGCCCAGGTTGCGCAATCGCAGTTGTCGAGCGATTGCGCCAGCAGCTTCCAAATTGGTTTTGAAAATAGTTTCGTCAAAGTTGCGGGCACCCACAAATCCGCCCGTGTTGACATCGATGGTGGTCAAGGCCTCGGTTTGGTCGATCATCAAGTAGCCACCTGATTTCAAATCCACCCGTCGACCCAAGGCCCGGCTGATTTCATCGTCTACCGAAAATAAATCAAAAATTGGCCGCTCTCCTTTGTACAGCATCAGTTTGTCGGCCGCTGCGGGCATGAATTCCAGGCCAAAGGTCTGCAACTGATCATATTGTTCTTTGGAGTCAATCCGAATGGTTTGGGTCGACTCACCGACCAAATCCCGCAACACACGCTGCAACAAGTTAAGGTCTCTGTGGATCAAGGTTTTGGCAGGGTTGACCGTTGCTGCGTGCTTGATGCGAAACCAGGTTTTGCGCAAATAACGGATGTCGTCCGAGAGTTCGCCATCTGATGCATCCTCCGCATTGGTTCGAACAATGAAGCCGCCCATCGGATCTGCTTCACCGGCCTCGATGATCAAGGCTTGCAATTTGGTTCGCAGGGATTCTCGCTGTTCATGAGGAATTTTTTGAGAAATACCGATGTGATCATCTTGCGGCAGATACACCAACATGCGGCCGGCCAAACTGATTTGGGTGGATAAACGAGCACCTTTGGAGCCCAAGGGATCTTTGATGACCTGCACCATCAAGGTCTGCCCTTCAAAGACCTGCTTTTCAATCGGCAAAACGGCTGCAGATTGATCTGGGTCGGTATCTGCATGCCGAGCGGCAATGCTGGTGACCAAATCGCCCACATGCAAAAAAGCCGCTCGATCCAATCCAATGTCGATGAACGCGGATTGCATGCCGGGCAAAACGCGGGAAACTTTGCCCAAATAAATGTTGCCCACCAAACCGCGCTCCAGGGTACGCTCCATGTGCAACTCTTGAACTGCTCCGTTTTCAATCACAGACACCCGGGTTTCTTGGGGCGACCAATTGATCAAAATATCCTGTTGCAGGTTCATGCCTCATCCCCCCAGGGCTCGCGCAGCAGTTGCGCTGTTTCATACAGTGGCAAACCCATGATGCCCGAGTAACTTCCGTCAATGTGGGCAATGTGAGCCGCGGCCAGGCCCTGAATGGCATACGCACCAGCCTTGCCTGCCCATTCGCCGTGGTCCAGGTATGTCTCAAGGCCAGCATCGGTCCATGGACCGAATTGAACGCGGGAAACGCTCAATGCATGGCGCTGAACATGGGCCGTTCCAACGG
>RFNL01000346.1 GCA_009927195.1 Betaproteobacteria bacterium
CCCCGGCTGCCCGCTTCCTTGTAGGCCCAGTGCGCCGCCACGCCCAGCTCGGCGTGCTCGTGCATGGCCTGGGTGCGGATTTGGATTTCAATCGCTCGGCCTTGCGCGTCGCGCACCACGGTGTGCAGCGACTGGTAGCCATTGCTTTTGGGGCGTGCGATGTAGTCGTCAAACTCGTCCACCAAGGGGGTGAAACGGCTGTGCACCCAACTGAGCACGGCGTAGCAATCGGGCACGCTGTCGACCACCACCCGCACCGCGCGGATGTCAAACACCTGGTCAAAGGGCAGCGACTTGCCACGCATTTTTTTGACAATGCTATAGATGTGTTTGGGCCGCCCTTGCACCTGGGCGGCCATGTGCTGGGCCTGCAACTCGGTTTGCAGCCGTTGCACCCACTCCCGCATGAAGCTCTCGCGCTCGACGCGTTTTTCGTCCAGCATGGCGGCCACCTCGCGGTAGGTGGTGGGCTCCAAAAAACGAAACGACAGGTCTTCCAGCTCCCACTTGAGCTGGCCTATGCCCAGCCGATTTGCCAGCGGTGCAAACACCTGCAAGGTTTCTTGCGCCAGGTCGGGTGGCACCGGTCTTTTCGTGGCCGCCATGTGGCGCAGGGTTTGCAAGCGCGAGGCCAGGCGCAACAACACCACGCGCAAATCGCGCGAAAAGGCCAGCAGCATCTTGCGCACGTTCTCGCTGGCCATGACCGCGCCGGTATCGCCCCCGGCGGCGCGCATGCCCCGGCGGGCTTGGCGCTGCACATGCAGCAGTTTGTGGGTTTCAATGGCCAAGCTGGCCAAACCCTTGCCAAAGGCCTTGCCCAACACATCGGCAGGCTGGCTCAAATGGTCGCAGGCATACACCAAATAACAAGCGGCCTGCAAGGTGGCCGATCCACCCAGACCCGACAAGATGTGGGCCATGGCCTGGGCATGCTGCCAGTTGTTTTCGGCCCCATCGAAGGTCTCGCCGACCAACAAAGGTTGGGCCAAGGCGCGCGCGCGCTCCAGCAACCCCTCATCCTCGTCGGCGACCTGATTCACCAGCGACATCACCGGCAGGTTGGGTGCGGCTGTTGGGGTGGGGTGGCTGGCGGTGGCGGGCATCCTGGTTCTGTGTTGCACTCAACTTAGCAAGAAGGAGACCACTGCATCGACCTGGTCGCTGGCCACCAAAGTGGGTGCATGACCCACACCTGGCAACTCCACGCGGATGGCACATGGGCCTCGCGTTTGCATGGCCTGGGCCACCTCGGGGGTGAGTAAATCCGAGTCGGCACCGCGCAACAACAGGGTACGGGCTTGTATTTGGTCGTACAACTGCCACAACACGGCCTCGCCCTGCCGCGCAGCCTCTGGCGTGAGGGCAAGCACGGGCTGGGCCAGTTGCGGGTCGTAATGCAAGCGCCAACCGCCTTGCGCCACAGGCTTGAACATGGGCGTGCTCAAGGCCAGCCATTGGGCATCGGTGTGCGGCCCAAAGCCAGTGGAGATTCGGCGCAGGTGTTCGGCCCCGGCTTGCAAGCTGTCAAAGTGCCCGGTTTGTCCGATATAGGTGCGCAAACGCTCGATGAATTTCCAAGCCACCACCGGGCCCACATCGTTGAGCACCAAACGGGAGATGGGCACCCACTGCGGGCTGTGGGTTTGCAAATCCGTTTGGCCCGCCAGCACCATGCCAATCAGCCCGCCCATGCTGGTGCCCACCCAATGCAACTGTGCGATGGGGGCTTGAGCCTGCAACTGGGCCACCAAGGCCAGCATGTCGGCCGCATACGTGGGCACTTGGTAAGCCAGTGGATCGCTCAACCAGTCGCTGTGGCCACGCCCAGCCACATCCGGGCAGATCACCCGCAAGGGACTGCGTGCGTGCGCGCACAAGGCCTGCGCCAGCCCATCAAAGTCACGCCCTTGGCGGCTCAGGCCATGCACACACACCACCACATGGGCGGCCTGCGGATCACCCCACTGCCAATACGCCATGCGCCTTTTGGGTGCGCTGGTGCTGGCCGGGTCTGGGCAAATGACAAATTGCAAATCGGGGGTGGCACAGGCTGTGGTGATCACGTCGGGCTCTCAGGTTTTGGCCATGCAACAGGACCGCTTCAACGGCGGTGGTTTGGAGCTTGATTGTCCGACCTTCTCGCCCATGGGCAAGCGCAGCATGCCGTCCAAATTCGTTTCATTTCCCACCAAATGCATGTTGAAATATATTTAAAAAATAGTATTAAATTACAAAAAAAATGATAATTATTCGAAAGTGTACATTTAATCACAAATAAATATGAAAAAATAATATTAGTGGTTAAATTTCGGGCAAAAATGACAAAGTCAATTCAAATGCAAACAAACCTACATTTATACTAATGTCAAAGAATTGGATAGAGACAACAAATTCATGACAAAGAAGTTGATTTGGTTGTTGGACGGCGAGCAAACCAGCCTGCAGTTGCTGACCCATTTTCTGACAAATGCGGGTTTTGAGGTCTTATCATTGCCACTGGCCGAGGACCTGAATCGACAGATGGGCCAAGGTGGTGCACCAGATTTGCTCATTTTGAGCGGCAACTTAAGCGATGAAAATGGTTTGTCCATCGTGCGCCGACTGCGGGAGCAAGGCCATGATTGGCTTATTTTTATGCTCTCAGCCAGCTCCGACCCGATCGATTTGATTGTGGCCTTGGAGGTCGGGGCCGACGACTTTTTGGTCAAACCGGTGAACCCGCGTGAATTGCGGGCGCGCCTGCAAGCCCATCTGCGTCGCATCGAACGCAGCACCCAATCCCGCCCGCCACAGCGCGTCAAGTTTGGCAACTTTGAGCTTGACTTGACAGCGCGAAGCTTGGAAAAAAACAAACAGCCGGTTCACCTGACCACCCGCGAATTTGAGCTGTTGCGCGTGTTGGTGAGCCACCCGAACCAGCCGATGGATCGCCAAACCTTGGCCATGAAGGCCATGGGACGACCGCTGGCCGACAACGATCGCAGTTTGGATGTGCAAGTGGCACGCTTGCGCAAATTGATCGAACCGCAAGCCGATGAACCGCGATTCCTGCAAACCGTGTGGGGTTCGGGTTACGTGTTCACACCCGGGCGCTGATCAAGGCCACGGCACGCGCCTCCATGCTGTGCCCCAAGCCCACGGGGCCTAGCTTCTCAGCAGTTTTGGCCTTCACATTGACCTGCTCCACGGCCAAGCCCAAGGCCTGAGCGATGCGCTCGCGCATGAGTCCAATGTGCGGCGCCATGCGCGGGGCTTGGGCCACGATGGTGGCGTCGATGTTGCCAATTTCATGACCGGCTTGCTTCAAGCGCTGCCCCACCGATTGCAACAATATCAGCGAGTCGGCACCCCGGTGCTGTGCATCGGTGTCAGGAAAGTGGCTGCCAATGTCGCCCCAGGCGGCCGCACCGAGCAAAGCGTCGATGATGGCGTGCAGCAACACATCGGCATCGGAGTGGCCGAGCAAACCTTTGGGATGGTCAATCACCACCCCGCCCACCACCAATGCCCGACCGGGCACCAGGGCATGGACGTCCCAACCCTCACCAATGCGCAGCTTGATCGTCATGGCAAATCCTTGTGTGTGTGCGTCTCAGCGCGGGCGGCCAACACGGCCTGCGCCAGGGCAAAGTCGGCGGGATAAGTGACCTTGAAATTGTGGGCCGAGCCCTGCACCAGCAGCGGTTGCAGGCCCAAGCGCTCGATGGCGCTGGCCTCATCGGTGATGCCTGCAAACCCAGTGTCGGCCACTTTGGCCAAGGCATGCTGCAACAAGCCCAAACGAAACATTTGGGGCGTTTGCGCCAGCCATTTGTGCGCCCGCGGCACCGTGGCCATGGCGCGCCCATCTCTTTCGCTTTTGAGGGTGTCTGGCAAGGGCACGGCGAGCAAGCCGCCCACCGCATCGCCCTGACAGTGCTGCAACAAGGCGTGCACATCTTGGGCCGTGAGCAGACATCGCGCCGCATCATGGACCAGCACCCAGTCGGTATCGGCCGCACCAGCCAAACGCAATGCTTGCAACCCAGCGGCCACCGAAGCGGCGCGGGTTGCGCCACCCACGGGCGCATGTCGAAACCCGGTTTGTGGCCATTGCGCCCAAACCTGATCAATCTGCTGGTCGTCTGAGGCCACCACCACCAGGCCTTGACCCATGCCCGGCAAAGCCCTGAAGGCCAGCAGACTGTGCACCAAAAGGGGGACTCCGGCCAGGGGTTGGTACTGCTTGGGCAACAGGGTTTGGGCGCGGCTGCCCTTGCCCGCGCAAGGCACCAACACATGCCAAGGGGTGTTGCTGGGGGGTGGGTGCATGGGTTCGATCAAAGCGCTGGGGTGGGTGCATTCTAAAATCGCCCTGCACCACCCCACTCCTTTGGTTTGGGGTGAATTGTTTTGTCTGTGAAATTGCACCATGCACATCCCCACGCTGAGCCCTGGAAAACGCCATGCCCTGCCCCGACCAGCGGGCAGTGCGGACGCTTTGCTGCTGGCCCAATGGGCGAGCCGCGAAGGCGCGGCCAAGCGTCCGGTGGCGGTGGTCACGGCCCAGGCCAGCGATGCCCAGCGTTTGCTTGAAGAAATGGCATTCTTCGCCCCCGACTTGCGCTGCGTGTTGTTTCCCGATTGGGAGACGCTGCCCTACGACACTTTTTCGCCGCACCACGACCTGATCAGCGAGCGCTTGGCAACGCTGTGGCGCATCTCGCAAGGCGAGGCCGATGTGGTGCTGATCCCGGCCACCACCGCCCTCTACCGCTTGGCCCCTCCGTCTTTTTTGGCCGCTTACACCTTTCATTTCAAGGTCAGACAAAAACTCGATGAAGCGGCCCTGCGCGCACAGCTCAGCCTGGCCGGGTACAACCATGTGACCCAAGTGGTCAGCCCCGGCGAATACGCGGTGCGCGGCGGCTTGATCGATCTTTTTCCCATGGGGTCCTTGGTGCCTTACCGGGTGGATTTGTTCGACAACGAAATCGATTCCATCCGCACCTTTGACCCCGACAGCCAGCGCAGCCTCTACCCGGTGCCCGAGGTGCGCTTGTTACCCGGGCGCGAGTTCCCCATGGACGAGGCCGCACGCGCCAAGTTCCGCAGCCGCTGGCGCGAAATGCTCGATGGCGACCCGACCAAAAGCCGGATCTACAAAGACATCGGCAACGGCATGGCCAGCGCCGGTATCGAGTATTACCTGCCCTTGTTTTTCGACACCACGGCCACCGTGTTTGACTACCTGGGCGCGAACGCTTTGGTGGCTTTGCATGGCGACTTGGATGCCGCCCTCGCGCATTTCTGGCAAGACACCCAGGAGCGCCATCGCCTGGTGCGCGGCGACCCCGAGCGGCCTGTGCTGGCGCCGGTCCATTTGTTTTTGAGCGCCGAGGCCTTCTACACCGCGGCCAACCACCACGGGCAACTGGCCTTGCGCGCCCACAGCAACGATGGGGTCGACAGCGCCTGGGTGCAAGGGCTGAGCGGCTTGCAAGCCTTGCGCGGCGCCAGCGACCCGCTGCTCAACCTGAAAAATCACGCCGCTGCCAGCCAGCGCCGGGTGTTGATCTTGGCCGAGAGCGATGGCCGGCGGGAAAGCCTGCTGGACTTTGTCCGCGCCAGCGGCTTGAGCGTGGCGGTGTTTGACGACCTGGCCGCGTTTGAAGCCAGCGATGCGCCCTGGGGCATGGCCACCGCCGCCTTGCAACAAGGCTTTGCCTGGTTGGAGCGGGGGCTGGACCTGGTCACCGAGACCGAGCTGTTTGCCAGCAGCCCCGGCGTGCGCCGCCGCCACCGACAAGAGCAGGCCAGCGATGTGCAAGCGCTCATCAAAGACCTGGCCGAGCTGAATGTGGGCGACCCGGTGGTGCACAGCGCCCATGGCATTGGCCGCTACCGGGGCTTGGTGCACCTGGACATGGGGGCTGCGCCGAATGCCGATGGCAGCCCCAGTTGGCAAGAGTTTTTGCACCTGGAATATGCCGATGCTGCCGTGCTGTACGTGCCGGTGAGCCAGTTGCACCTGATCAGCCGCTATACCGGGGTGAGTGCCGATGAAGCGCCGCTGCATCGCCTGGGCTCGGGCCAGTGGGACAAAGCACGGCGCAAAGCGGCCGAGCAAATCCGCGACGTGGCCGCCGAGTTGCTCAACATCTATGCCAGCCGTGCAGCGCGCACCGGCCACGCATTTCGCTACAGCGCAGCCGACTATGAGGTGTTTGCCAACGACTTTGGCTTTGAAGAAACCACCGATCAGCGCGCCGCCATCCATGCGGTGATCCAAG
>RFNL01000145.1 GCA_009927195.1 Betaproteobacteria bacterium
CGCGGGCTCGTATGGTCGCAGCGACGGCGACGAGGCCCCTTACGAGGCCGCTTTGCTCTCCAAAGCCTTTGGCCGCCCGGTGCGCATGCAGTGGTCGCGCGAAGAGGGCACCGCTTGGGACCCCAAAGCCCCTGCAGCGGTCATCACCATGAAGGCGGGCTTGGATGCCAACAACCAAGTCAATGGCTGGTTGTTCAAGGCCAAGGGTTTCAACGGCTGGGATGTGCGCTTCACCGGTGAGAGCCCCGAGCATGTGCTGGTGGGCATGCTCACCGGCCACAAAAAATGGAATGCCTACAACTTCAACGTGCCGGAAGAAAGCTACAAGTTCAACCACCACGTGCACTGGTGGGAGACCGTTCCACCGTATTTGCAAGAGGCCTCGCCCATGCGCACCGCGCACATGCGCGCACCGCAAGAGATGCAAACCCGTTTTGGCCAGGAAAGCTTCATCGACGAAGTGGCCCATGCCGCAGGCAAGCACCCGGTGGACTTCAGGCTCCAGCATTTGCAAGACCCGCGCGAGATCGAAGTGGTCAAGGTCGCCGCCCAGCGCATGGGCTGGCCCCAACGCCAAAAGGCCGCTGCCAAGGGCGTTGTGGCCACCGGTTGGGGCTTGGCCTTGCACGCGGGCTACGGCTCTTATGCGGCGGTGGCTTGCGAGGTCGAGGTCAACAAACAAACCGGCCGCATTTGGGTCAAAAAGGTCAGCATTGCCCACGACTGCGGCATGATGGTCAACCCGATGGGCGTGCGTGCCGCGCTAGAGGGCCAAATCATGCAAGGTATCAGCCGCGCGTTGCACGAGGAAGTGCACTTTGACGAAAAACATGTCAAGAGCGTGGACTGGTCCACCTACCGCATTGCCAACCTGCAAGACGTGCCTGGCGAAGTCGATTTGGTGTTGATCAACCGGCCCGATAAACCGATTGGCGGCGCGGGCGAACCGGCCATTGTGTGTTTCCCAGCGGCCATTGCCAATGCGGTGTTCGATGCCACCGGGGTGCGCATTCGCCGCTACCCCTTGGTGGCCGAGCGGGTCAAAAAAGCCCTGGCCTGACCCCCAGCAAGAAAGCCCCGTCATGCGAATGGCGGGGCTTTTTCGTGGGCGCAGTGGTTCAGCCTTTTTTCAGGCGTTCGTTTTGCGGGAACATGAATTTGCGCGCTTCGTCGTCCATGTCGGCTTTGAAGGTGTGGCGGGTTTTGAGGGCTTCGGCCCGGGCCGCAGCGGGGCGCTGGTTGATGGCATCGATCAGGCGCTGGGTCTGGGGGTAGCGCGCCCAGGTATCGTCTTTCATGCCGGTGACGACGGGCAGCAAGCGCGCCCAACCCCAAAACGCCATGTCCACAATGCTGTAGGTCTCGCCCAGCATGTAAGTGTGGTGGGTTAAGCGCTCTTCGATGATTTGCCAGTGGCGGTGAGCCTCAAAGTCGTAGCGGTTCAAGGCGTATTCTTTGGGCTCGGGGGCGGCATTGCGAAAGTGCACGGCTTGGCCCGAGTAAGGCCCAATGCCCGAAGCGATGAACATCAGCCAAGAGAGCATGGCACCGCGTTGCGCGCTGTCGCCGATGGCGGGCACAAATTGCTGGGTTTTGTCGCCCAGGTACAGCAAGATGGCGTTGCTGTCGAACACCACCGTCTCGCCATCCACCAGTGCCGGCACTTTGCCGTTGGGGTTGAGGCGCAGGTAGTCGGGCGCAAACTGCTCTCCTTTGCGGGTGTCCACCGGATGCGCCTCGTAGGGCTGGCCCAGCTCTTCGAGCAGCAAGGCGATCTTCATCGGGTTGGGGGCGGCGTTGTAATAAAAGTGCATCATGGCCAATTTGCTTTCAGAGGGGGATGGTGGAAGGCGCAACCAGCCAGGCATGGCTGACTGCGGTGCTGCGCTGGGCGCATGATAACCATGCGCTCAGCGGGCGCTGAGCAAGGCCTGGGCTTGCGCGTTGTTGAGCTGGCGCAACTGATTGGGGTTGACCGAGGCCAGCTGCACCTTGCTCAAGCCTTGGATTTGCTCCACCTTCAACAGTGGCAGCAGGGTACCCAGGTTGACCGAGCGGATCGCGCTGATTTGGGCCGGGCTCAGCGCCTGCAATTGGGCATTGCTCAAACCCCAAATTTGGGCGGTGCTCAAAGCCGCCACTTGGTTGTTGAGCAAAAAACCCATTTGCTGCGGTTGCAAGGCATTGATTTGGGCCCCATTGAAGGCGGCGATCAGGTTGGGGCCCAAAGCCTGTAACTGGGCTGGCCCGAGCGCTGGCACGGCATCGGTGCGCAAACCGTTCCATTGGGCGGGAGAGAGCCACTGCAATTGCTCAGGGTTGACGGCCACGATTTGGGCCGGGCCCAGTGCCTGGATTTGGCCTGGGCTGAGCGCCTGTATTTGCGCCGGGGTGAAGGCATTGAGTTGAACCGCTTGCAAGGCGGCCATTTGGTTGGGCTGCAAGGCTTTCACCTGTGCCGGGTCAAGGCCCGCATTTGTGCCGGTGCAAGGGCATTGATTTGTTGGGGTTTGAGGGCGGTCAATTGGATGGGCGACAAAGCTGCCAACTGGGCGGGGCTGAGCTGGGTCAGGGCCACCGGGTTGATGGCCTCTACCTGGGCTGGTGTCAATATTTGAATTTGCGGCCCATTTAGCACGGCCACTTGAGCTGGGGTCAGCGCGCCGGTTTGCACCGCGCTGAGCAACTGGATTTGCCGGGGCTGCAACTGGCCCAACCACTGCACGGGCATGGC
>RFNL01000041.1 GCA_009927195.1 Betaproteobacteria bacterium
CTTTGGAAGAACCGCCACCACCGCCACCGGAGGGGGCCTGGCTAACAGCAGTCAAACTGGTCGTCAGAAAAGCTGCCGCTAATAAAGCTTTGAAAAGTTTCATCTCTTTTACTCCATGGATTGAGAAACAAGGTACATCAACCGATGCACCACCTCATCGTAACCACCTTTTTCATATTTTTTGCTAAAAAAACCTAAGATAACAAAAATGTTTCCCGAGGAGGCCCAAGCCTGGATCAAATGGAATCGGGAGGGATCATTTTGTCCACTTCTTCCTTGACGTCTTGAATTTCCAGTTTGATCAGGCGACTCATCTCGTGCAATGCTTCGCGGTGGGTGGCGAAAACCTGATGCAACACAAAGCTGTCAGGGGCCAGCTTGGAGAATTCCTCAACCGTGACTACCCGGTGCAGGCGGTCTTGCTCGATCAGATACCAACTGTTTTTGATTTCCACGGCGTGCTCCTGGCCGGGCGCTGCCATTACTGGGCTTGGCCACTTTGGTTGAGTTTTTTAAATTCTTTGGACAGTTTTTCTTGCGATTCCAGATTCAATGTGGCCAATGGCGGACGCACCCGCAACCATTCACTGTCGCGGTAGGTGGCTGCCATCAAATATTTGAGGGCGGGCACCTCGGGCAAGTGCTCAACCATTCGATGAAAAGCCTCCAAGCGCTGGTCTTCCAGGCCAATTTTGTTGCCGGCCACCGATTTTTTGCTGTCAGGATGGACATTGACCATGTGCCCCATGGTTTGTGCAATCACGTTGGCATAGCTGGAGATAACGCTGTGAATGCCCAGATTGGACACCACTTGGGCATTCATGTCATGGGTGGTATAGACCGGCAATAGAGCCATGAAAGATCGAATCCACTCCAAGGTGTGATTGGCGTTATGGCTTTGATCAATGAGTCCAGCAAATGCCTTGGGGTGCATGCTGAGCAACTCATTGATCACCCTGGGGTTGAGGTCGCTGGGACTTGGGCTGGTTTGTGAGGCCAGGAAAATACGCGCTGGAACGTCTCGGGTGCGTTCGATGATGAGACCTAAAAAATCGATCAGCCCGGCGTCGGTGACACCAATGTCGGCGTACGGCGGAACGATCACACAGCCCTTCAAACCCAAAGGCCCCGCCTCAGAGATCAACTGCACCACATCGGCCACATTGGGAAACCCCACGTGCAACAAAATGTCGTGACCAGACAAGCCGTGTTGAATCAGTTGCTTGACAGCCGTCAACCTTTCCCCGGCACTGAAGGCGGCCCCTTCACCCGCATGGCCAAACATGACCACACCTTGCACACCCCTGGCACCGAGGGTTTGCACATGGTTAAAGAGCTTTTTGTGATGAATGGACAAATCTTCTGTCAAAGGCTTGAGAACATCGACCCAAACCCCTTTGATCCCACTGTCATCAGTTGCCATAGACCCTCCCTGGATCATTAAGCTGCCAATCAATCATCGACTGAAGGCTTTCCGTTCAAACCAGATTAAGTGCGCCTGCTTATACAAATCCATCGACACGCCTCCAGCACGCCGGGTACTGCGAATTTAGCAATCAATGGTGGAGTACTCTGCTGGCACCGTGATTTCCAAATTGCGGCAATCGTTCAG
>RFNL01000132.1 GCA_009927195.1 Betaproteobacteria bacterium
AATAATCCAACACCGTGTGCTTGATATTGGGCGGCATCAACCACGCGTCACCCGCCTTCATGATCATTTCACCTTGGCCCTCATGCTCAATCTTGATCCAACCTTGAAGGCAATAAACCAATTGCAAATGCACGCCGTGCATATGACGCTTGCGAACTTCATCGGTACATGGCCCGATCAGTTGAATCACATGGGCATGGACCATGCCTTCTGTGGCTTGGGCAAAACCAAAGTCGCGGTATTTCGCATAAGGGCGCAAACCATTGAGTTTGAAGTCTGACTCGCCGGTGGAGCGGCTTACCGTGAATTTTTGGGTGACATCTGAGAGTTGTTTCATAGGGTGCTCCTGTGTGAGAAAGAAAAGAACCAATCAAACCTGAGAATTGAAGCTGGCCATTGCACGCCGCCTTTCCAGCCATTCACTGAATTCGCCCACAATGCCTCTGCGAAAAAGCAAGACACAAAATACAAAGATAAAACCTTGGACAACAGTCACCCACGAACCCAAGTGAGCCAGGTAGTTTTCCAAGGTAGCCACCAACAAGGCACCCACCAATGGTCCAGTCATGGTGGCCACGCCGCCAATGATGGTCATCAAAATACCGTGTCCAGACATTGTCCAGTGAATGTTGGTCAGCGAAGCCAATTGAAAATTAATGGCATCCATCGCACCTGCAATACCTGCAAAAAATGCTGACATGACAAAGGCGGCCAACTTGTAGCGCTCAACGGCATAACCCAAGGACAAAGCCCTGGCATCGTTGTCGCGTACCGCCCTGAACGAGTAACCAAAGGGTGACTTGATGATGGTATTGATAGCCACGAAGCCCAGCACAAAGATCGCCAAGCAAAAGAAATAAAGCGCAAAGGGGTCGTTCAATGCAACGCCCGCCAAACTGCCGCGCGGAATGGCTTGAATGCCCTCATCATTACCGCTGAACTCCGACTGAACGATAAAGAAATAAAACATTTGGGCCATGGCCAGGGTAATCATAGAGAAGTAAATACCTTGCCTCTTGATAGACACCAGGCCCATGATGACACCCAACACTGCAGCACCCATACCCGACAACACGATTGCAGTGATCGGATCAAAGCCCCATACTTTGGCGGCAACAGCAAACACATAACTGCCACCACCATAAAAAGCCGCATGGCCAAATGACAACATGCCCCCATAGCCCAGCAGCATATTGAATGAGCATGCAAACAGTGCATAGCTCAATACCTTGATCAAAAAGGGCGGATAAATCAACAAGGGCGCAGTGATGGCCAGCAAGCCCAAAACCACATAGGTCGTTGCAGCTTTTTCGAAGGAAGCATGACTGGACTTCATGGCAGCGCCATCGGCGGGTTTGTGCTGGAGCAAGGTGCCAAACAAACCGCTGGGACGAATCAGCAAAACGATAGCCATGGCCACAAACACCACGGTGGTTGAGGCCTCGGGATAGAAAACCTTGGTCAATCCCTCCAACAAACCCAACACAAAACCACTGACAACCGAGCCCATGATCGAGCCCATACCACCAATGACTACAACCGCAAAAACAATGATGATCAACTCCGAACCCATGCTTGCATTAACCTGGTACAAAGGGGCCGCCATGACACCGGCAAACCCAGCCAAAGCCACACCAAAGACATAGGTCAACATCATGATGCGCGGCACATTGATGCCAAATGCGCGAGTCAGCCCCGGGTTCTCCGTTGCTGCCCGTACGTAGGAGCCAATTTTTGTTTTTTCAATCAACAGCCAGGTTGCCAAACAAATCGCCACCGATACCAAAATTACCCATAATCGGTAATGCGGCAGCATCATGAAGCCCACATTCCAGGCGCCTGTGAGCAAGGCAGGTGTGGCGTAGTTGTTGCCCGAAGCACCATAGTAATTTCTGACCACGCCCTCCAAAATCAGGGTTACCCCAAACGTCATCAACATACCGTACAAGTGGTCGAGTTTGTACAAGCGGCATAAAAAAATTCGCTCGATCAGCAAGCCCACCAAGCCCACGACGATCGGCGCCAAGAGCAACGCCCACCAATAATTCAGTCCAAAGTGGGTCAACAGCACATAGGCCGATAAACCGCCCAACATATATTGAGCGCCGTGGGCAAAATTGACCACATTGAGCAAACCAAATATCAGCGACAGCCCCAAGCTCAGGAGCGCATAAAAACTGCCATTGATGATGCCAATCATCAATTGCCCAAACAAGGCAGGCAGCGGGGGCAAAAGATTGAGCAGTTCGTTCATCACTTGGATGATCCGTCAAATACCCAGATACGCATGGATCTTGGCCGTGTTCTGCCCAATCTGCGCCTGATCAAACCGATCAACGATGCGACCGCTTTCCATTATGTAGCTTTTGTCAGCCAGTTGGGCAACGAAATGAAAGCTTTGCTCGACCAAAATAATGGTGAAGCCGCGCTGTTTGAGCAGGCGAAGCACTTCACCAATTTTTTGCACGATTACCGGAGCCAAACCTTCGGTCGGTTCGTCTAGCAATATCAGCTTTGCGCCGGTGCGCAATATGCGGGCAATGGCGAGCATTTGTTGCTCGCCACCCGACAACTTGGTACCTTGGTTGCTACGCCTCTCCAGCAAGTTGGGAAAAAGGGAGTAGATTTCATCAACCGTGAAACCACCTTCTGCCACGATAGGCGGCAGCATTAAGTTTTCACTGACATTTAAGCTGGCATAAATACCGCGATCTTCAGGGCAATATGCCAAGCCCATTCGAGAAATTTTCTCTGGTGATAAGGTGGCGATGCTTTGGTCGTAAAACATGACTTGACCGGTTTTCTTTTCGATCAAGCCCATGATGCATTTCAAGGTGGTTGACTTTCCAGCCCCATTTCGGCCCATGATGGACACGACTTCGCCCAGAGCAACTTCAATGTTTACACCATGCAAACTCTGCGAGTCGCCATACCAGGCGCGCAGGTCTTTTAGCGCCAAAACCAGGCGACGCTCAAGCATGGCTGGCCTTGTGTGCTGTACCGAGATAAGCGGTTTGCACCTCGTCGTTTTGAGCAATGTCGGCGTAAGCACCCTCGGCAATTTTTTTGCCCCTGGCCAACACAGTAATCTTGTCGGAAATGTTTGCCACCACCGACAGGTTGTGCTCCACCATCAGGACGGTTTTCTTGCCTTTAAAGCCTGCAATGATGCCGCTGATGCGCTCAATGTCTTCCAGGCCCAAACCCGACATGGGTTCATCAAGCAGCATCAGTTCGGGTTCAAGCGCCAAGGTGGTGGCTATTTCCAGTGCGCGTCTTTTGCCATAAGAAATTTCGCCCGCCGTCATGTTCGCGTCTTGAGCAAGCCCAACTTGCGTCAGCAATTCATCGATCCTCGAACGGGTCCAATCATTGAACTCACTTTTGCGCCAAAACACAAAAGATTTCTTCTCCAACAATTGCAAAGCTATTTGCAAGTTTTCGGCCAAAGTCAAACTGGGAAATATGGCTGAAATTTGAAACGAGCGCACGATGCCCAATTTGGCGATGGCGGCCGGACCATAACCGGTGACATCGATGCCTTTGAAAGATAGCTGGCCGGCCGTCAGTGAAATGAACTTTGTCAGCAAATTGAAGGTGGTGGTTTTACCCGCTCCATTGGGCCCGATCAGTGCATGAATACTGCCGCCATGCACTTGCAAATCCACGCCATCGACAGCGACAAAGCCAGCAAACTCTTTTCGCAATGACTTGGCCTCTAAAACGATGGGGCCCATATGGATTTCACGTGTTCAAGAGGAGCGCCTCCGCTGATGAAATAAGGCATCAGCTCTGGAAGCGCTTGCGCCATGCATGCTTACTTTTTCACCATGGGGCAATCGGGGTTTGGTGAGGCATAGGCATTTTCTGGGCTGACCTTGCCAATGATTTCGTAGTAGTCCCCTGGGAACTTAGATTGCTCGGGGGACTTGACGCGGGTGAGGTACATAGGCCGCACCAATTGATGGTCGTCGCGAATCATGCCATTTTCCAGAGCAAAGGAATTGACGGGTGTTTTCTTCATCAGGGGCACGACTTGCCGTGCATCATCCGTGTTGGCTGCTTTAACGGCTTTTAGATAATGCATGGTTCCTTCGTAGTCTGCAATATGGCCCCATCCGGGTGCTTTGCCAAAAATCTGTTGGAAGCGCTTGGCCCAGGCCTTGGTGGGCTCGTTCATATCGTTGTAGGCTGGCATGACAAAGGTGATGCCCTTGGCCGCATCTTGCCCAATGGCTTCCAAGTCTGCGCTGAAAAAGACCAGTGCCGCAATGCTCACCCCAGACTGCTGCAAACCAAACTGGCGGCCTGCTTTGACGATGTTGACCAAGTCACCACCGCCAAAACCAACACCCAACACCTGGGCCTTGGAAGACTGGGCCTGCAAGACAAAGGATGAGACATCGCCCGCATTGAACGGCACCCGCACATCACCCAACAACTTGCCGCCAGCGGCGTTGATGCCTGCCGTTGCGGCCGCCCTGGCCGGTGGTCCAGCGGCAGTATCTTGCACCATCAGAAACCAATTCTTTCCCCCTTTTTCGGTCACGTTGCGTGTAACTGAGGCGGCCAACGCATATGAGTCTGGTGCCCAATGGATGGCATTAGGAATACACGACTTGCCAATCAGCTCGGAGCTCAGGGGGATGGTGTGCAACAAGGTCCGATTGGGCCGGTCTTTGGCAATGGCTTGCGCAGCCAGAGCCACCGAAGAACCCGCCAAGCCCACAACCACCGATACTCCTTCTTTATCAAACCATTGTGTGATGAGGGCTGAGCCCACGCTGGGCTTCATTTGGTGATCGGCCACCAACAGCTCAATTTTTTTACCCAAGACCGATCCACCGAAGTCATCGATAGCCATTTGAACCGCTACGGCAGAGCCCTTGCCGGTCAAGTCGCTATAGGCCGATGACATGTCTGTGCTCATGCCGATTTTGAAGGTCTGGGCCGAAGCGGCCAGGGCCAATGCAGATACGCCCAAAAATCCGGCCTTGAGCACTTGTTGGATAAAGTTGAATGACAAACTATTTTTCATAGATAACCTCTTGGCATATCATGGTTGAATGCACCTGCATGGATTTGGTAACGTTGGCACGATCCCACACAAGAAGTGCTTGTTAAATCGGTATTAACCCTGGACAAGGAAAATTTGTGGACCTTCATCTTCAAGGTAAATTGGTGCTCATCACTGGCGGCTCTGCAGGCATTGGCTTGGGAATGGCCAAAGCGTTTGCGGCAGAGGGGTGCTCGCTTGTTTTGGTGGCCCGCTCTGAACCTGCCCTCAAGAGGGCAGCGCAAGAAATCGCTGCGGCCCACCAGGTTTCTGTTCAAGTGCATTCCTGTGACATTGGTGACGAACGCACTGCCCAAGTTTTAAGCGAGAACTATTCGCACATCGACATCTTGGTCAATAACGCCGGCGCCATACCCGGCGGAGCCTTGGAAGATGTGTCTCAAAAGCGTTGGCGCGAGGGCTGGGAGTTGAAGGTGTTTGGCTTCATCAACATGACCCGTGCCTTCTATCAGGTGATGGCGGACAGGCGCCATGGCGTGATCCTCAACGTGATCGGCGCATCGGCAACTGGGCTAGATGCCAAATACATCGCCGGTAGCACCGGCAATGCTGCGATAGAAAGCCTTACCAAAAGTTTGGGCAGCGCTGCGCCGGAGCACGGCGTGCGAGTGGTGGGCATCAGCCCCGGATTGGTGATGACCGAGCGCTTGCAAAAATTGCTCAAAGAGCGGGCCAACACCAATTTTGGAAACGAGTCACGCTGGCTTGAGTTGACCGCTTGCGCGCCATTTGGTCGCACAGCAACGGTAGACGAAATTGCAGCATCGGCAGTTTTTTTGGCTTCGCCAAGATCGAGTTACACCTCCGGCGCCATTCTGTATATCGATGGTGGTTTTGTTCACCGGCACAACTGGTGGGGTTAATTCACCGGACTTTAGGAGAGCCGTATGGCACCGCACACCAGCAATATTCGAGTTCAACCTTTAGCCGGAGCTATTGGAGCAGAGGTGGTTGGCATGGATCTTCGACAACCCCTGTCTACAGATGCCGCTCAGTGGCTGCGCGATATTTTTTTAAAGCACCAAGTGATTTTTTTACGCGACCAAGCAATGAGTTTGGCGCAATACATGGCTTTTGCCAATGCCATGGGCAAGCCCAGCGAATACCCTTTTGTCAAAGGGCTGGACGGATACCCCTGCATCATTGAAGTCAAAAAACTAGAACATGAGACCGTCAACTTTGGCGGCATTTGGCACTCAGACACCACATACCTCGAGCAACCCCCCATGGGATCGATGCTGTTAGCGCGGGAAGTGCCGCCTTATGGCGGTGACACCTTGTTTGCCAGCCAATACAAAGCCTGGGAAACCCTCTCACCCACCATGCAGTCCATGATTGACTCGCTGGTAGGCATAAACAGTTCGGCTAAAGCCGACGTCAGCCGCACCCGCGAAGACCGATTGAAATCTGATGGCAAAGCCGGTGACCGCACCGAGTACCGATCCAAGCACCCCATGGTTCGGGTGCATCCGGAGACGGGCCGCAAAGCCTTGTACGTCAATATCGCGCACACCGTGGGCATAGAGGGCCTGACTGATGAAGAAAGCGCACCTTTGTTGCACTTCTTATTCCAACACCAAGTTAAAGTAGAGTTCACTTGCCGCTTTGTGTGGCAAACCCATTCTCTGGCCTTTTGGGACAACCGCTGCGCTCAGCACAACCCAGTCAACGATTACCATGGTTACAGACGTGTGATGCACCGCATCACCTTGGAAGGCGACACCCCGCGCTGAGCTCAACCTTGATTTGGAGGCCTTATGAAGTTGTATGGCACTTGGCACCTGGTCGCAACCGTAGGAACCGACGATCAAGGCCAACCCAGCCACCGCCCATTTGGCGCAGAGCCTTTTGGGGTTTTGTGTTTCACGCCGAATGACCGCATGATTTGCGCGGTGTGCAATAACGCGGTGGACTTGAGTGAAGAAGACTCACCGCGTGAATACGCCTCCTACGGCGGACCATTCACTTTCAACGGGACCACCTTGGTGACCACGGTCGATATGGCCTCAGATCCTGCGCGACTGGGCACACAACAAGTGCGAAAAGTGCGTTTTGATGGTAAGCGCTTAACCCTGACACCGCCAGCGCGCACCTTCAAAGG
>RFNL01000424.1 GCA_009927195.1 Betaproteobacteria bacterium
CGGTCAAACTTGTTGTCGAATTTTTTCATGATGAAGCCTTGGGCAAAGAACGAATGTATTGCATCACCTCTGCCACAGGTTTGACCTCGGCATACTTGGCTGCCATGTCAAACAGGTTGACGGCATGGCTGGTGGTGCTGCGATCGTAAACACATTCAATGGGCACCGTGCACTTGAAGTTGTAGGCAAATGCGTCGACCACGCTGCCACGCACACACCCGCTGGTGGTGCAACCGGTCACGACCAAGCTGTCGACTTGCAGGTCGATCAAATAACTGGCCAATGGGGTGCCAAAAAAAGCACTCGGGTGTTTTTTGGGCAGCAGCACGTCACGTTCTTGCGGGGCCACTTCGGGCACAAATTGGTAGCCGTGTGCGGCCACGCCCATCAAGGCGGGGACTTTTTCCGCCAAGCGGCCCACGTCGAAGTTTTCTTTCGGGGCCACATAGGGGTAGAGCACCGGCAGGTTTTTCTCGCGAAACAAAGCCAGCAGTGGAGCGATGTGGTCCACCGCTTTCCAACCCACCTCACCACAGGAGGTTTTGAACTCTTTGATCGAATCCCAAAACGGCTGGCGTTGGGTGCCCACCGTTCGGTATTGCACATCGATGATGAGCAAGGCCGGTCGTTTGCCCTGTGCTTGAGGCCTGCCAAAACCGGCCGCCTCATAAGCTGCTATCTCATCTGCTGAAACAATCCCTTCCCAGGGCATGGTCATGTGTCTCTCCTGTTTGGCAGCAAACGTTGATGGGACATGCTACCAAGCTTTACATACAGCGACAATTGGCCACAGTGCGGCAGGCTGCGAAGGCCGTTCAATGCTTGTCAATGTTCAAAATGGCGCGTGTTGACCCGTATGGCAAGCGTCTGGTTGGAGAAGGATGGATGCAAATGGCTTTTGTTTTTCACCCGGGATTTGTCTTTGCCTTGGCTTGCCTGGGTTGGGCGATGCTCCCAGCACTGGCCCAGGGCACCAGCGATGCCCCGGCGCGGGAATTCAAACTGACCCCATCGGCATATGTCAATGATGGAGGTATGCGCGCCACCGATGTGAATTTGCGTTGGCGCCAAGGCGCGCATGCCACATGGCTGGGCCACTACAGCAACAGCGATCAATTTGCACAAACCCGCGCGGGTTACGAATATGCCTGGCAAACGCAATGGGGTCAGTGGGTGCCTTCCTTGCAAGTGGCATCCATGGGCTTTGCCGGTGGATCGCTCAATTGGCAAAGCCCCGGTACGGTCTTCGGTTTGCTGGGATGGGGGCGCACCAATGGGCGGGACTACTACAACCTGAACTTTGATCCCAATGATTCGGTGCTGATCGGTGGCGGCTTCAAGTGGCGCGAGCAACATGTGTTCAATCTGTTGAACGTGAGCGACAACCGCTTTGACACAGGGCAGTCCGTCACCCATGCCAATTGGCGCTACAGCCCTCGCAACCATCAAAGCCTGGTACTGGACTTGGCCGTCAAGCAAGGCCGACCTGCGGCCAATGAGCCCGAGGTGCGAGGGCAAATCGTCTCATTGGTGTTTAACCATGGGCCGGTGTTTGTGCATTGGGCACAAGACCGCAAGGTCAATTTCAGCGACGACTCGCAGACCCGCATGGCGCTGGGTTTGCGTTTTTAAACCCAGGTCAGGGTAAAAAAGCCGGGGTCAACAAGCGCAGACCGATGGTGATCCAGGGTTGATCGCTGTTGCCACCCACCACACTGCCATAAGTGGTGTCGATTTGAATGCGTTGGGGTTTGATCCAAAAGCGCAAACCCAACTGGTATTGGGTGGGTGTGGTGTTTTCAGCATAGATTTCCGATATGGCAATCACCCGGGGCTGTAGGGGCCACTCACCGCCCAAACCCCAGGTCGGGCGTGAAGTGTTGTCGCGCCCATGTTGAATCCAACCCACGTTGAGATGCAAAAATCGATCTTCGCCCAAGGCGCGGGTGATGGGTGCATTGAAATACACATCGCGTTGTGGGGCATTGAAATCACTGGTGGGTTGTGTGTTGACAAAACCCAAGGTGGTGGACAACCCCCAATCGCCATCGCTCAAACGCAACCAACGCTTTTTCGCCTGACCCAGCAACAAAGACGAGTTCCAAGGCGTGTCTTCACTGCGTTGCTGGCCCCCCAACGACCATTCCACATCGGCCAAAAAATTACAACCCGGAATCGCCCATTGCTCGGTGCTGCTGCGATTGCGACGAACCCAGCTCTCGAGCTGGCAAGCCTTGGGGTCAACCACATTGGCATCATCGGTGTTCATGGGTCTGGCCGCATGAGACGCCTGTGGCAGCAAGGCCCATAACAGACAAGAGACAACACACCACAGGTTAATTCGGGCCAGGGAGTTTCGCTGCATGGTCATCAAAGGGGTTAACGCAAAAAAAACGTGCCAAAAAAGATCAAGTAACTTAGCTGAATCGTGTGACGCAGGTGTGTCAGGTGTTTTCCGATTTGAACACCCGATTGTCTTTGTACCAAAGCACATACAACACGGGCAATACCACCAAGGTCAGCAAGGTGGCGGTGAACAAGCCCCCAATCACCACAATGGCCAATGGCCTTTGGGTCTCTGCCCCTATGTCATGGCTCAAAGCCATGGGCAGCAACCCCAAAGCGGCCAGCATGGCGGTCATCAATACCGTGCGCAGACGCTGCATGCCCCCTTCTTTGACGGCTTCGAGCACCGACAAGCCTGCGCTGCGCAATTGCTCAATCACGGTCAACAACACCACCCCATTGAGCACCGCTTGCCCTGACAAAGCAATGAATCCAATCGCGGCCGATACCGACAGTGGAATGGAGAAAATCCACAGCGCCACAATGCCACCTATCAATGCCAAAGGGACATTGATGAGAATCAATGCAGCGGTTTTGATGCTGCCAAAAGCATTGAAAAGCAAAACAAAAATCAGCAGCAAAGAGATGGGCACCACAACACTCAGGCGTTTCATGGCGCGCTCTTGGTTTTCAAACTCGCCAGACCAACTCACGGTGTACGTTTCTGGAATTTGCACATTTTTGGCGACCCGGGCTTTCATGTCAGCCACCACCGAGCCCATGTCACGACCTTTGATAAAGACACCAATGGCCATGGTTCGGCGGCCGCTTTCTCGGGCAATGTTCATCGCACCACTGGATTGGCGAATGTTGCTGACCGCACCCAAGGTGGTGTAGCCGCCGTCTGGGATCGCTATGGGTGTGCTGGCCAATTGGGAAATCGAGCGACGATCTTCCGCCAGGCGAACGGCCACGGCAAATTTTTTCTCACCCTCCCAAATTTGGGTGGCGGCCTTGCCTGCCAAAGCGGCCTCGATCACATCTTGTACATCGCTGACATTGAGACCAAAGCGGGCCGCTCGTTCTCGATCAATATCAATCACCAATTGCGGCAATTGGCCCAGGCGATCGACCTCGGCCCTTTGCACGCCTTCGACAAGTTTGAACTCGCGTTGCATGGCCTCCATGGTTTGTTGCAATTGCTGCAAGTTATCGCCGGCTACTTTGATGACGATTTGCCCTTTGATTTGCGAGATCGACTCTAAAACATTGTCGCGAATCGGCTGGGAAAACGCAGGGTCAATGCCCGGAATCACCGACAGACGGGCATCCATCTCTTCAATCAATTGGTTGCGCGTCAAACCTTCACGCCACTCTTCCACGGGCTTCACATCCACAAACATCTCGGCCATGCTCAAGGTTTTAGGGTCGGTGCCGTCCTCCGGTTGGCCAGCCTTGGAAACCACGGTTCGCACTTCGGGAATGGACTGCAGCGCTCGGCGGGCCAAGCGCAAAACCTGTTGCGCCTCTTGCTGCGAGGTGCTGGCGGGCAAATCCCAATTTACCCAAAAAGTACCCTCGTTGAGCTCGGGCAAAAACTCGGACCCTAGCCTGGAGCCCATCGCCAAGGACAAGCCAAGAAATGACAGCGCAATGGCAATGACTTGATTGCGGTGTTGCAAGGCCCAGTTCAGTATCCTCGCGTAGAAGCGCTTGGCCGAAGCCACCATGCGGTTGTCACCATGGGGAATTTTGGTGCGCAAAGTCCAGTACGCCAGCAAAGGGACCAGGGTCAGCGAAAAAATCAAAGAGCCTATCAGTGCGGTGGAAACCGATAAGGCCATGGGCTGGAAAATTCGGCCTTCGTGCCGCTGCAGCGCAAAAATAGGGATGTGTGCGGCAATGATGATGAGCATGGAAAAAAGCGTGGGGCGCCCCACTTCGATGGTGGCCGAGGTGATCAGATGGCGGCGCTCTTTGGCATTCATGCCTTCGCCACGCTCGGCCAAGCGGTGCATGATGTTTTCAATCACGATCACAGCCCCATCGACGATGATGCCAAAGTCCATGGCTCCCAAGCTGAGCAAGTTGGCAGGGACCCCCATGATTTTCAAGCCCAAAAATGTGGACAGCAATGCCAAGGGGATGATGACCACAACGGCCAGACTGGCCCGCAAGTTCGACAAGAACAAATACAGCACCAAGGCGACCAGCAAGGCGCCTTCGACCAAATTGCGAAACACGGTGGACAGTGTTTTGCCCATCAACCAGGTTCGGTCGTAGAAGGGGACCACCTGCACCCCTGGGGGCAAACCTCGCGAATTGAGCAGCTCTAAGCGTTCTTTGACATTTTTCAAAACCACGCTGGGGTTTTCACCTTTGCGCATGATGACAATGCCGATCACTGCATCGTCATCATTGTCTTGACCGGTGATGCCCAAACGTGGCACGGCACCTACTTTGATTTGCGCCACATCACGGATCAAAATAGGTGTGCCACTGCGCGAGCCCAGCACAATTTGGCCAATGTCATCGGCCGATCGCAACAAGCCAATGCCGCGAATGGCAAATTGTTGGGCACCTTGCGCCACATAACTACCGCCAGCATTTGAATTGCCGCGCCCCAGGGCATCCAATAAATTTTGAAAGGTGAGTTTGTATGCGCGCAGTTTGTCCAAATCCGGTTGGACTTCGTATTGCTTGATAAAACCACCCATGGCCACGACATCGGCAACGCCAGGGACCTGGCGCAAAGATCGCTCAATCACCCAATCCTCCAGGGTGCGCAAATCGGTGGTGCTCATGCCATCGCCGCGCACGCGGTAGCGCATGATTTCGCCCACGGGCGTGGCATTGGGAGCGATATTGGCCTGGGCGCCTTCTGGCAGGTCCACGCGGCTGAGGCGTTCATTGACCTGCTGACGCGCCAAATTCACATCGATGGCCTCGTCATAAGTGATGACGGTGTAGGAAAGGCCAAACTGGGTGTGTGAAAACACACGGATGGCATTGGGCAAACCCGACAGGGCCGTCTCCAGCGGCAGGCTCACTTGTTTTTCGACTTCCTCGGCGGCACGTCCCGGGTAGAGCGCGATGATGGTGACCTGTGTATCGGTCACATCGGGAAACGCCTCGACCGATAAGTTGGAGAAGGCCACCACGCCGGCCACCACAAACATCAACGTCGAAATCATCACCATCAAGGGTTGCTTGATGGAGAGCTCAATCAATTTGTTCATGGCTTGGCCTTGGGTTGGAGAAGGGGAGATTGCTGAGCCTCCTCCTGGGCATTGCGCAACTCGCGTTCCAACAACAAACCATTTCGGGTCACCACCATTTCGCCTGTTTTCAAGCCCTCTGCGACATAGACTTGTTGTGGTCCTTCATGGCTGAGTTTGATGTTGCGGGGCTCAAACACCCCTGGGGCGACCTGAATGAAAACGTAATTGCTGGTTCCGCGCAAAAAAACCGATGAGGAAGGAATCACCAAGTTGCCGCCCATGGGCCGTGAAAACTTGGCCGTGGCCAACATTTCGCCTTTGAGCAATTTGCTGGTGTTGTCCACGCTGGCGCGAACCTTGATGGTTCGGGTCATGGGGTCGATGGCATCTGAGGCGGTGATCACGCGCGCCTGAAAAGTCATGTTGGGCAAAGAGGCCACCGCCAGCTCTAACACCGTTCCGGGCTTCAATGACAACAGGTCGGTTTCTCTGGCATCGATCAGGGCCCACAAGTGGCTGGGGTTGGTCACGACATACAAAGGCGGGATACCTGGACCCGTCAAATCGGGGCGAACCTCTTGGCCAGGATTGAGGTTGCGCTCCACCACCGTGCCAGCGATTGACGAGGTCAAGCTCAATTCTTGATTGACATCGGCGCTGCTGCCATACAGCCGGGTGCGTGAATCGGCCCGCTGCCATTCGGCCGATGCCGCCTGGGCGTCGGCTTGGGCTTGTTCCCAATCCTTGCGCGCGATGATGCCCGCCTCCAACAGCTCTTGTTGGCGACGGGCATTTTTTTGGGTCACCTCGTAATAGGCCTTGGCTTTGGCCGCGTCGGCTTGGGCAACGCCAAAATCGGGAGAAGCAATGCGGGCGAGAACCGAACCCGCACCGACCGTTTGACCCACATCGGCCTTGATGTGGGTGACCCGACCCGAAAACGCTGCGTAAATGCGCTGGGTTTTTTCTTCGTTCCAAACCAATTTGGCGGGCAGTTCCACCGAGAGGTCTTGCCCGGGTATGGCGGCGGTGGTTTGCAACAAGGCCAACTGCGGATGTCCAGAGCTGAACTGGATTTGGTTGTTGGCGATGATCGGTTGGGGCGTGATCATCAAATGGGCAGGCTGTTCTTTGCATGCCGCGAGCACCGTGAAAGCCAGAATAACCAATAATTTGGCGCGATGAGTCAAGTGCTGGTGATTCATAAACAGGGTGATTTGTGGGGGCTGATTCATGGCGGATGCGCGTCAACGCAGATCGCTGACATAACGAATTTGAATGGCGGCAATGGACTTGGCGTAATCTGCCCTGGCCTGTAATCGCTCAATCAAAATGGTTCGCAAGGTGCGGCGCGCGTCCAACAAGTCGGTCAAAGACATGGCACCCTTTTGGTAAGCCAATTCGGCTTGCTGGGCCACTTGATGGGCCTGGGGGTAGATCACGGTGTCGTAATCGGTCCAACGCTGCTGGGCTGTCTCCAAGGCGCGTGTCCAACCCATGCGCTCGGACGCAAGTACAAGCCGGATTTTTTCCAATTGGTCGCGCGCTTGTTCCACTTGGGCCACAGCACGTGCAATTTCACCTTCATAGCCATAGCCCCATTGCAGGGGCATTTGCATTCGAACTTCCAACAGCCGATCTGATGTGCCTGGATAGTGGTCCACCGAACTGCCAATGGAGATGTCACTCTTTTTCAATGATTGCGCCAATTGCAGTGAAATTTCAGCAGCAGACAAGCGATCCATCGCGGCTTGTACTTCGGGAAGTTGGTCAACGCCATGGGCTTGAAGCGGGCTCAGCAGGGTGCCGGGATCCCATGCCGGGGGCCAGTCGGAAAGCAGTACCAATTGATCGGCGCGGGTCTGAATACCCAACACATTGGCCAACGCAATAGAGGCCCGCTTGCGTTCCAGATCGACCGACAAGGTGTCAGCCATCGCACGGCGTGCTTCTACAAAAATGCGTGCCTGGTCTTGGGCGGAAATATCGCCCGCCGCCAAGCGTTTGGTCGCAATGGCTTGCAACTCTTGGTAGCTGTTGGAGATGGCCTGTATCTCTGCATACTTGTGCTGGGCTGCCAGCAAATCAAAAAAAGAAGTGGCGGCCATCAATTGTTGCGACACCTTCATGGCCTTGAGCTCGGCCATGTTGGCGGCCAATGACTTTTCACTGGTCTGGGTTCGCAGCTCACGCTTTTGCCCACGTTCGAAAGTCCAATCGAGGCCAAAAGATTTGTCAATGCGTTGGTCTTGCAGCACCGAGCCGCTGCCGTTTCCATTTTGTAAATCGATGGAACTGGCCCTTGCGGTCAAGGTCGGCAATGGCGATCGATTGGCCGCCAACACGTCGGATTTGGCTGCCGCCACATTGCGCGTGGCCAAAGAAACGTCGATGTTTTGCGCGGATAAACGCAAAACTTCCTGGTACGACAAAGCTGGGACGGTGTCTTGTGCGTAAACCCCTGGACCCGCGATGGCGGCGACCAAGGCGAACCATACCCAGCAGGTGCGTGGCAATAAGGATGGATGTGACAACATGCCGGGTTTATCCCACAGGCAACCTGACCAAAAGCTGACCTGACGGTGAATTTAATGTCAAACCGGCTTAACATGTGGCGATCCACCCGCACACCCTCCGCACATGCGCATTTTGTTGATTGAAGATGACGAGGTGTTATCCAGTGTGATCGCCAAAAGCCTGGCGCAAGTTGGTAACAAAATCGATGTGGCGCTTGACGCCGGCACCGCTGCACAGTTGTGGAGAATGCAGTCCTATGACGCAGTGTTGCTGGATTTGAACCTGCCTGCAGGCCCCCCCAAAAGTGCAGCCCCTGCACATGGCTTGGATTTGCTGCGCGCTGCGCGCAGCCGGGGTGATCAAACCCCGGTGATTGTGTTGACCGCCCGTAACCGCACCGAAGAGCGGGTTGCGGGCCTGAACGCAGGTGCAGATGATTATTTGGGCAAACCATTTGACCTGGCCGAAGTGGAAGCGCGCTTGCGCGCGGTGGTGCGCCGCGGCATAGGTGTGCAAGATGTGGTGCAGGTGGGCCGCTTGGCATTGGATCGCCAATTGCGTCGACTTAGCCTGGCCGGACAAGACCTGGAACTGCCCAGCCGTGAGTTTGAAGTCTTGTGGGAGTTGATGAGCCCACCCGGGCGGGCGGTGCCCAAGCGCGAATTGGCGGAAAAGCTCTCGGGCTTGGACGAGTGGTTGGGCGATAACGCCTTGGAGGTGTTCATCTCTCGCTTGCGCAAACGGCTGCAAGGCAGTGGCGCGGCCATTCGAACTTTGCGTGGCATTGGCTATGTGATTGAGGCGCAAGCGGTTCAGGAGGCACCATGAACGAACACTCCATCCGCACCCGGTTGCTGCAAAACATTTTGGTTCCCCTGGCTTTGACGTGGTTGGTTTCCAGTTTGTTGGTGATTGCCTTGGCCAGCCATTTTGCGCAGAAGGCGTTTGATCGCAGCTTGCTCGACGATGCTTATTTGTTGGCCAGTCGCGTGGTGCTCGGTTTGGACAAAGGCGGCATGAAGTTGGAACTCAAACTCACCTCACAAGACCTGGGTACGGTTTTGTTTGATCAGAGCGAATCCGTTTTTTTTGCCATTTACAACGAGCAAGGCGAATTGGTGGCGGGTCATCCCGGCCTGGTGTCAGCCCATGCAGCCATTGAGAGAGCGCCAGTCTTTGAAGACATATATTTCCAAAACAAAACCATGCGAAGTGTGATCTTGCATCGGTTGCAACCGCTTAATTTTTATGTGGTGGTGGCGCAAACCACCGAGAGCCAAAGCGATTTGCTGCACAGCCTGTTGTGGGTCACTGGTGTGCCCCAAATCGTTTTGTTGGTGCTGCTGGGTTTGGGTTTGCGCCGCGCCATCCAAAAGGAAATTGACCCTTTGCTGCATTTGGAGCAAGGCATTTTGAGCCGGGATGTGAGCGACTTGAGCCCCTTGACAGACATCCGCGGTTCGCGCGATGTGCGACGCTTGGCTGAGGCATTCAACGATTTGTTGCGGCGATTGAAAGATGGTGTGCGCGCGCAGCGCGAGTTCACCGGCAATGTCGCCCATGAGTTGCGAACCCCGCTGGCCGGCATCCGCGCATTGGCTGAATATGGGCTCCAACAAGAAGACCCCCAACAATGGCACGCGCAGTTGCAAGCGATTGTCAAAAGCGAGGAACGTGCGACCCACTTGGTCGACCAGTTATTGGCCTTGGCCTATGCCGATGAGGCAGAACAAGGTTTACCGCTGCAGGTATTGCGCTTGGACACCCTGGTGCGCGAGGTGGTCATCCGTTATTTGCCAAAGGCCCATGCGATGGGCGTGGATTTGGGCGCTGAAGGTTTGGAAGAAGCCATCTGGGTGATTGGGCTGCCTGCTTTGATCGAGGGCATCTTGGTCAACTTGATCGACAACGCCTTGAGGCATGGTCAGCCTGCCGATGGTTCAGCCGCCTGTGTGACCGTTGCATTGACCCTGCCCGTCGCTCCGGGACATGCGATAGCGAACACCCAGGCCGTCCTGTCAGTGACCGACAACGGGATGGGCATTGCACCCTCGCAACAAGCGCTGGTGCAAGCACGCTGGCAACGCGCAGACGCCCAAGCAGCCGTCAAAGGAGGTTTTGGTTTGGGCCTGTCCATCATCAAAGCCTATGCCCATTTGCTCAAGGCGCCAGTCCAATGGTTGTCAGGCCCCAGTGGCAGTGGTTTGCAGGTCCGCCTTTATTTGACCAAGGTGACCAGCCCGGCGCATCCTGTTAAAGTCATGCCAACCCTTGTTTGAAAGATGAACCATGCCCCGCGTTGAAGCATCTGCCCCCCCACCCATCAGAGAACTCAAAACCGCGCCACGCCGGGAGGTGAGAGACGCACCTCGTGCAGAAGCTGCGGTGCGTGAAAAGCCGGCGCCAGCGGCCAAACCCGAGCCCAAAATTGAGTTGTACGAGCCGGCGCGCCAATCAAACAGACGTTGATACCTGCTCCCAAATCAAATCGCGGTG
>RFNL01000401.1 GCA_009927195.1 Betaproteobacteria bacterium
AGGCTTGTAAAAACGGTTTGTGCTCGTTGGTGTGAATGGCATGCCAGGGGTAGCCGGTGACCCACCAGCCATTGGGGGTTTCGTCTTTGAGCGGGTCAAGGTATTCCGGCTCACCGGTCAACAGGCTGAACACCTCGCGGCCCTGGAACAG
This sequence comes from Betaproteobacteria bacterium, assembly GCA_009927195.1. Classification (GTDB taxonomy): domain Bacteria; phylum Pseudomonadota; class Gammaproteobacteria; order Burkholderiales; family Burkholderiaceae_C; genus Limnohabitans. The sequence continues at coordinate 152 of RFNL01000401.1, forward strand.
GCCACGGGTATTGCCCTCGCGCACAAACCGGGCCAGGTCGGCCGCAAACAACACATTGAAGATGGCATCGGGCTTGGCATCGGCCAGGGCCTGCACCACGCTGCCCGCATCGAGCTTGCCCAAAGGCGGGGCTTGCTCGGCCACAAATTCCACATCGGGTTGGGCGGCCTTGAGCAGGGCCTTGAAAGCGGCCACCGCCGATTGGCCATATTCATAGTTGGGATAGACCAGCGCCCAGCGCTTTTTCTTGAGCTTGACCGCCTCGGGCACCAGCATGGCGGCTTGCATGTAAGTGCCCGGGCGCAAGCGAAAGGTGTAGGCATTGCCGCCTTGCCAGGTGAGTTTGTCGGTCAAGGGCTCGCCGGCCAGGAAAAAAGCTTTGCGCTGTTTGGCAAAATCGGCCACCGCCAAACCGGTGTTGGACAAGAAAGTTCCGGTGAGCACATCTATTTTTTCCCGCGAAAGCAGTTCTTCGGCCACCCGCACCGCGTCGCCCGGGTTGGCATTGTCATCGCGGGTGACCAGTTCCACTTTTTTGCCCAGCAACCCGCCAGCGGCATTGATCTCTTCAATGGCCAGCTCCATGCCTTTTTTATAGGGCTCCAAGAATGCAGGCTGGGCTTTGTAGCTGTTGATCTCTCCAATCTTGAGGGTGGTTTGGGCCAGAACTGGCCATGCGGCCCATGCCAGCGCCACCCAGGCAACAAAGCGGCGAATAGAGCGTCGGAATGTGAGGACGGCTTTCATGGGAGCTCGTGAGATGGTTGGAAGCGAATTATGGGCGCTATTGTGGGTTCATCCGGTACAACCCCAGTGCGCGATCAGGCTTGCATTAACATGCGATCATGCAAGCTTTCCATTTGGCCTTTCCCGTCACGTCTTTGGCCAAGGCGCGGGCTTTTTATGGCGGTCTGTTGGGCTGTCCGGAAGGTCGCTCCTCGGACGACTGGGTGGACTTTAATTTTTATGGCCACCAAATCGTGGCGCATTTGAGCCCCAACGAAGCCGGGCACCACCACACCAGCGCGGTCGATGGCGACAACGTACCGGTGCGCCATTTCGGCATGGTGCTTGACATGGCCGAATGGGAGCGCATGGCGGCCAAGCTCAAGGACGCGCAGATCGACTTCATCATCGAACCGCACATTCGCTTCAAAGGCCAGGTGGGCGAGCAAGCCACCATGTTTTTTTTGGACCCCTGTGGCAATGCGGTTGAGTTCAAGGCCTTTGCCGACCCCTCTCGCTTGTTTGCCAGATAGCCTGCGCCGCAGGGAGTCATCGGCGGCTGTGGTCTGCGCCAGGGCAGTTTCAACGACTTTTTGAGGAGGTTTCCATGTGCAGATGGGTGGCCTATGCAGGGCCAGAAATTTACCTGGAAGATCTGATCTTTCACCAAGAACATTCGATCGTCCAACAAAGCCTGGCGGCCAACCAGTCGGCCTGGGTGACCAACGGAGATGGATTCGGTGTGGCGTGGTACACCCGGCGCACCACCCCTGGACTGTTCAAAGACATCCTCCCCGCCTGGAATGACAACAACCTGCGCTCGTTGGCCGCTCACATCCAGACCCAGTTGTTTTTTGCGCATGTGCGGGCCACCACGGGCACCGCCGTGTCACGCACCAATTGCCACCCCTTCACCTGGAAGAACTGGACATTCATGCACAACGGCAAAGTGGGCAACTGGCAGAACTGTCGCAAAGATGTGGAGGACCTGATTGACCATGTGCATTACCCGCACCGTGAAGGAACCACCGACAGCGAGGCTTTATTTTTGGTGGCGTTGAGCAAGGGCTTGATGCACAACCCCATTCACGCGATGGCGCAAACCTTGGCAGATGTCTCGCGCATCATGGACAAACACCATGCCGATGAGCCCTTGCGCATTTCCTGCGCCTTGACCAACGGCCAAGACATCTGGGCTTTTCGACATTCCAGCGATGACCAGTCCCCCAGCATGTACTTTGGCACGCCCCACACCCGCGCATCTGCACCGGCCACCAATCCCATCACCACCATAGCATCCGAGCCCTCTGATGGCGATGCCTCGCATTGGTTCAAGGTCGATGAACGCCATGGCGTGCATTGGACCCCCCAAGGCCTGGAAGACTTTCAGTTTTCGGTGTAGGGCGTCAAGGTTTTTGCGGCGCGGCCTGCAAGGCGGCCCACAAGCGCGCTGGCGTGAAGGGCATGTCCATCGGCGGCGCGTCCACTTGGCGCAGGGCATCGGTCACTGCATTGGCCAAAGCAGGCAGAGAGCCTGAGCAACCCGACTCGCCCACCCCTTTGGCGCCCAGCAAATTGAGCGAGGTGGGCACCGCATGGGTTTCGTGGTGAAAGTGACGCAACCAGCCGCCGGCGCGCGGCATGGGGTAGTCCATGTAAGAGCCGGTCAACAGTTGGCCGGTCTCGCGGTCGTAGATGGCATGTTCGCCAAAGGCTTGGCCCAAGCCCTGCACCACTCCGCCTTGCACCTGGCCCAGCACCTGGGCCGGTGAGATGACCTGGCCCACATCGTCCACCGCCCAGTAGTGGGCCACCGCAGCCACACCGGTGGCGCATTGGATTTCCACTTCGGCGATGTGGCAACCATTGGGAAAGGTCGCGCCGGAGCTGGCCTCGCCCACCGCATGCACCTGGGCCGCCAGATCGCCCAGGCTGGCGATCCAGTCGGCATAGCGCAGTCGGCGCTGGTTACCGCTTTGCTCTTGGAACTCGCCCCCCACATGGCCGATGTCGGTTTCGGCGCACCCCCACAGTTTGGCGATGGCGGGTTTGGCCTGGTGCATCAACTGCTGGCACAGGTTTTTGATGGCGCTGCCCATGCCATACAAGGTGCGCGAGCCGCCGGTGCTGTTGCCCACCAAGTCCTGCTCGGGCTCACCGGCAAAGTAGCGCACCGCGCTCGCGGGCAAACCGATTTCGTTTTCCACAATTTGCGCAAAGCTGGTTTCGTGGCCTTGGCCGGACGCACCCGTCAGGGCATGCAGCGACAACACACCGTGGGCATCAAAATTGGCGCGCACCTGGTCTTTGGCTGCTCCGCCCGGGCCCGAGGCCTCCAGGTAATACGCCAAACCGCGACCGAGCAAACAACCGCGCTGCAAGGCCTCGGCGCGCCGTTGGGCAAAGCCTGGTGCATCGCTGATGCGCAAGGCATGGTCCATCACGGCCTCAAAGTGGCCGCTGTCGTAGACCGTTTGGTTGGCGGTGGTATAAGGAAACGCCTGCGGCGGGATGAAGTTTTTGCGCCGCAGCGCCAGGCCATCGAGCCCGTGTTGATGCGCGGCATGATCGATCAAGCGGTCGATCACATAGGCAATGTCGGGCCGTCCGGCACCCCGGTAGGCCGACACCGGCACGGTGTTGGTGAAGAAAATGTGCGACGACATGTGCAAGGCGGGCACTTGGTAAGCACCACCC
>RFNL01000040.1 GCA_009927195.1 Betaproteobacteria bacterium
ATGGTGATGGACAGGTTGCGCGCCCCAATGTGGGTGCTGAAGTAAACGTTGTAGGCGCCGGCATCGACCTGGTTTTCAAACCGCATGGCCAAAATGCGCCCATCTTTATCCAAGGCGATGTGGCCGTGCAAGCGCAGTGCGCGGCCATGCCAGTCGCTGACAAACAACTCTGAGCGCGAGCCCACCCAACGCACCGGGCGCTTCAACCAACGCGCGGATAGCATGACCAAGGCATGCTCGCTGTAGGCGCTGCTGCGCAGGCCAAAAGAGCCGCCCACATCCTGCGTGTGGACCTCGATGCTGGCCGCATCCCAACGGGTGATGTGGGTCAAATAAGCTGCCATGCCCCCACCCCCTGGCTGGGTGTGTGCACATGGGTCAGGCCTTGGGCTTCATCGTGCCAAGCCCATACCGCGCGCGGCTCCATGGGCGCGCCCACCAGGCGCTGGCTCTCGACCGCGATGTCGCTGACAAAGTGGGCCTTGGCAAACGCCGCATCCACCGCCGCACGGTCACCGGCTTCAAACTTGACCGATGTGTTGCCCGGTGCTTGCGGGTGCAGCTGCACCGCACCCGGGGCAGTGGCATCGGCAAAGGTCACCACCACGTCCAAGGTTTCGTACCCGATGTCTGCAAGTTCGGCCGCGTCTTGCGCTTGCAAGGCGGTATCGGCCACCACCCACACCAAGGGCTGGCCGACAAACAACACCCGGTCGTGGGCCAACACCGGCATGGCGCACACCACCTGGGCTTGGCCCTGGGCGTTTTTCACCTGCACGGCATTGGGCAGGTCGGCAAAGCCAGCGGCTTGCACATCCTGGGCGGTCAGCACCTGTCGCACACCAGGGGCAGCGCGCACGGCGCTGACATCCAAATGGGTGATGCGCGCATGCGCATGGGGCGAGCGAATCACATGGCCGTGGCACATGCCTGCAGCTTGCGCGTCGGCACTGAATTGACCGGTGCCGGTGATCAGGCGCTGGTCTTCCTTGCGCAGCAAGACCTGCGCAGTGGGCGCGTTCATGACGCCTCCTTTTGAAGGATTTCGCTGGCTTGTTGCACCGCGCGAATGATGTTGACATAGCCGGTGCAACGGCACAGATTGCCCGCCAAGCCTTCGGCAATTTCAGCGGGGGTGGGCTGGGGGTTGCGCCGCAACAAGTCGACCGAGGCCATCACCATCCCTGGTGTGCAAAAGCCGCATTGCAGGCCATGGCACTGCGAAAACGCCACTTGCACCGGATGCAACCCGTCGGCCCCCAGGCCTTCGATGGTGGTGACGCTGCACCCATCGGCTTGGACCGCCAGCATGGTGCAGGATTTGACCGCCATACCGTCCACGTGCACGGTGCAACAACCGCATTGGCT
>RFNL01000135.1 GCA_009927195.1 Betaproteobacteria bacterium
GGTGTCGCAACCCACATGGGTGCCGGTCATGCCAAAGGTGTCGCGCAACAAGTCGGCCAACAAGGTGCGCTCGGGCACATCGGCGCTGCGCGCGGTGCCATTGAGGGTGAGGTTGAGTTTCATGCGGGGCAGTGGCGCTGCGGGAGCAGCACAAAGTAAACGGTCAAAGGGCTTGGCAGGCTTGGTTGAGCATTTGCAAGGCCAAGTGGCAACGGTAGGCTGCCGGGGCGTGCACATCATCGATCGCATCGTCGCGCAACAAGGGCGGCGTGGGGCTTTGCTGCGCCAGGGCTTGCGCGGCCTCGTGCCAGAGAAACACACCATTGGCCACGCCAGTGACCGCCACCCGCCAGCCGCCATGTTCGGCACCCGCCGCCGGGTATTGGGCGACAAACACACCGGCCATGGCATAGCCCGATGCCGGGTGTTTGAACTTGGCATAGGCACAGCGCACAGGGGTGCAAAAGCGCACACCGGTGATGATTTCATCGGGCTGCAATGCCGTGGCAAACATGCCCAAGAAAAAATCATCGGCTGCGATGTCACGCCGCTCGGTGAGGATGCGCGCTCGCAAGGCCAGGGCCGCTGCAGGGTAGTCAGCGCTGGGGTCGTTGTTGGCCAATGAGCCGCCCAAGGTGCCGCGCGCGCGCACCTGCGGATCACCGATCAGGCCCGCCAAATCGGCCAACCCGGGAATGGCCTGTTGCAAACCCGCATGGGCGGCCACCTCTTGGTGGCGGGTTGCTGCGCCCACCCACCAGTGGGGGCCTTCTTCTCGCACACCGATCAACTCGGGCAGGCGGGCCAAATCGATCAATGCGCTGGGCGCGATCAAGCGGTGCTTCATCGACGGCAACAAGGTCATGCCGCCCGATAACACCTTGGCCGACGCATCGGCGCTCAAGGCCGCCGCTGCGCTGCCCACCGATTCGGCGCGTTGGTAATTGAATGCATACACCCGCAGTTCCTCCAGACAACCGGGTTTCCGGTTCAACCCGCAATCTACCCTAAATGTGCCAAAGCGCGCTCGACTGTTTAAAATTAAGGCCCTCGGCCCATGCCCTCTTTTGCCCCACCCCACGCAGCCCTGTGCGGGTCCACCCTGCCATATGCTTTATCCACAAACCTTCGACGTGATCGTGGTCGGCGGCGGTCACGCCGGGACCGAGGCCGCTTTGGCCGCAGCCCGCATGGGTTGCAAGACCTTGCTGCTGTCGCACAACATCGAAACCCTGGGCCAGATGAGTTGCAACCCCTCGATCGGCGGCATTGGCAAGGGCCACCTGGTCAAGGAGATCGATGCCATGGGCGGGGCCATGGCCTTGGCCACCGATGAGGCGGGCATTCAATTTCGCATCCTCAACCGCTCCAAAGGCCCGGCCGTGCGCGCCACCCGCGCACAGGCCGATCGGGTGTTGTACAAAGCGGCGATCCGAAGACGCTTGGAAAACCAGGCCAATTTATGGCTTTTCCAGCAAGCTGTGGACGATTTGATGGTCGAAGGCGACCGCGTTGCGGGCGCTGTCACGCAAGTTGGTATTCGCTTTCGTTCGCGCACCGTGGTGTTGACCGCCGGGACTTTTTTGGATGGAAAGATCCATGTGGGCATGAACCACCACGCGG
>RFNL01000129.1 GCA_009927195.1 Betaproteobacteria bacterium
AATCAAGGGTATTGAGTTTTCACCTGCCTTTGAAAAAGCCCCTTCCGGGGCTTTTTTTTCGCCTGTGCTTTGCGCAGCCCGGACCCTTTCGCTGCCGCGGTGAAGCTGCATGGTTCTAGCGCAACCGCTTGGGCGTGAGCAAGACTTTGACGCGCCCACTCATGTCCAATTGTTGCTTGGCATGGTCGTATTGCATGCGTTGGCCTTGAATCTGGTCGCCGCCGCGCTGAACCTGCACCGCTTGATCGCTGTGCATGCGTTCGCGGCGCGCATCTATGAAAAGATATTCAGTGCGCATGACCCAATCGTCTGAAAGAGGCTTTCCACGTTGTGGCGTGGCTTCACGCTGCACCCGAACCGCTCCAGAGAGCACCACCTCGCTGCCATCGGCATTGGTTTGCCCCTGCATGGCCTGTGCACGGGTGGCGCCCGCCTTGTCGCTGTGCCAGATCAAAACAGGTTTTTCAAAATGCAAGGTGTTGGTGTCTGGGTAGTGCCGCAACGACTGGGCTTGCAGGCGCGCATGCGTGAGCCCATCGGCTTTGTACTGTTGCATGACCACCCGCTCCATGGTGTAGTCGGGTTCATGGCGCGGTGCCACATCGGGTCTATCGGGTTCTGCCGAAGGCGTATTGCGCAGCAACCCGTAGGTGAGAAAAGCCAGCAAGCCCATCAACAATACCGGCAAATACAACACCAAGCCATTGGCCAGATCCAAGCCAAGGGCAAACAATCTTGCGAAACCTTGCTGAACGGCCTGCCAAGGGTTCACAGTTGGCTCCAGGCGCGCAACTGATGGACATATTCCCCTTTGGCCATCAGCAACAAATCGCAAAACTCGCGCAATGCACCGTGCCCGGCCTGTGCCCGTGTCACATGGTTTGCCACAGCCAACACTTCGGTATGCGCCCCTGGCGGGGCACAACTGAGCGCACTGCGCAGCAACAAGGGCAGGTCCGGCCAATCGTCTCCCATGGCGGCCGATTGGGCCCAGGTCAATCCCAACTCTTCAAGCACGTCTTGGGCCACGGCGCATTTGTCATGCACGCCATAAAAAGCACGCGTCACCCCCAAAGCCGCCAAGCGCCCGCGCAATGGCGCACTGTCTCGGCCGGTGATCACCACCACCTGCGTACCAGCTTGGCGCAGCAGTTGAATGCCCAACCCGTCTTGGGTGTGGAAACGCTTGATCGATTCGCCTTGGGCATCCAGATAAAGCCCGCCATCGGTGAACACGCCATCCACATCCAAAAAAGCCAACGATACCGCTTGTCCCCTGTGCAACAGTTCGGCGCTGAATGGCTGGGCGGCCTGCATCAGATCACCTTGGCTCGCATCAAGTCATTGCTGTTGAGAACGCCACACAGGCGTTGCCGATCATCGACCACCAACACACTGGTGATGCGGTGTAGCTCCATCAATTGGGCCGCATCCACCGCCAAAGCTTGGGGCGAGACCGTGCGTGGATTTGCATGCATCACGTCTTGTGCTCTGACGGCGCGCAAGTCCTGGCCCTTTTCCACCAAACGGCGCAAATCGCCATCGGTGAAGATGCCCAGCACATGGCCTTGTTCGTCGGTAATGGCGGTCGCGCCCAATCCTTTTTGGCCCATCTCGCGCATCAGTTCGGTCAGCCCGGCCTGCGGCCCCACAGCGGCAATTTGCCCTCCGGTTCGCATCACATCTTGCACATGGGTCAACAATTTGCGCCCCAAGGCGCCACCAGGGTGCGACCGGGCAAAGTCCTCGGCCTGAAAGCCACGCGCATCCAACAAAGCCACGGCCAAAGCATCGCCCCATGCCAGTTGGGCGGCGGTGCTGGCCGTGGGCGCCAAATTGAGAGGACAGGCCTCCTGGTCCACGCTGCAATCGAGCACGGCGCAGGCACAGCGTGCCAACGTCGATGCATGACCGGCGGTGATGGCCACCACAGGCACGCCTTGTCGCTGCAAAAATGGCAACAAAACCAACACCTCTTCGCTCTCACCGCTGTTGGACAGGATGAGTGCCACATCGGTGTTTTTGACCATGCCCAAATCACCGTGGCTGGCTTCTGCCGGATGCACAAACATGGCCAACGTGCCTGTAGAGGCCAAGGTGGAGGCAATTTTGCGACCGATGTGGCCGCTTTTACCAATGCCCATGACCACCACACGGCCCGATGCTTGCAAAATCGTTTGTACCGCCAGCACAAACGAGGGCCCCACATGGGATTGCAACTTGGCGATGGCTTGGGCCTCGATGGCCAAGGTATTGCGGGCCAAGGCCACGACGTGCTCCGGCACGAGTTGGTCCCCCGGGCTGTGGATTTGATGGCGGCTCATGGGCTCATTCTATAGAGGCAAGGCCTGAAAAAATCCCCATGGTGTTCGTGCGGCATGGCCTCACTTGCCAATGCAAAAGCGCGAAAAAATTTCGCCCAATAAATCATCGGCCGTGAACTCGCCCGTGATGGCTGACAAGACCGTTTGGGCCAGCCGCAGTTCTTCGGCCACCACCTCCAATGGCAGTTGTGGGCTGCCCAAGCTTTGCTGCACGACCCGCAGGTGTGTTTGCACGCTTTGCAGCGCCTGCAAATGGCGGCCACGGGCACTGTATTCACCCATGTCCGCAGCCGATTGGCGACCCGCCGCGGCCAGCAAGGCTTGTTGGAGTTCAGGCAAGCCATCACCTGTTTGCGCAGATATCCAAATTTCGTTCGCTCGGTCGGGCCCCCTGACCTGATGGCCCAACACATCCACCTTGTTCCAAACCTGCAAACAGATTTGTTGAGGCCCCAAGCGCGCTGCAATGAGCGCTTGGAGTTGGGCATCGCGTTCGGCATAAACAGCTTG
>RFNL01000039.1 GCA_009927195.1 Betaproteobacteria bacterium
GGTCATCGCCGACTGCATCGAAACCTGCGTGCAAGGCCAGTGGATGGACGGCGTGCTGGTGGTGGGTGGCTGCGACAAAAACATGCCCGGCGGCATGATGGGCATGCTGCGTGCCAATGTGCCCGCCATTTATGTGTATGGCGGCACCATCCTGCCCGGCAGCTACAAGGGCAAAGACCTCAACATTGTGAGTGTGTTTGAAGCCGTGGGCGAAAACGCAGCGGGCAAGATGAGCGATGCCGATTTGCGCGAAATTGAAATGCGCGCCATTCCTGGCACGGGTTCTTGTGGTGGCATGTACACCGCCAACACCATGTCATCGGCTTTTGAGGCGCTGGGCCTGTCACTGCCCTACTCGTCCACCATGGCCAACCCGCACGATGAAAAGCAAAATTCGGCCAAAGAGTCGGCCAAGGTGCTGATCGAGGCGATCAAAAATGATTTGAAGCCGCGCGACATCGTGACCAAAAAGGCGATTGAAAACGCGGTGGCGGTGATCATGGCCACCGGTGGCTCGACCAATGCGGTGCTGCACTTTTTGGCCATTGCCCATGCCGCAGGCGTGGACTGGTCGATTGACGACTTTGAACGCGTGCGCCGCAAAGTGCCGGTGATTTGCGATTTAAAACCCAGCGGCAAATACCTGGCGGTGGACTTGCACAAAGCCGGCGGCATCCCGCAGGTCATGAAGACCTTGCTGGCCGCAGGCCTGTTGCATGGCGACTGCATGACCATCAGCGGCCAAACCGTGGCCGAGGTGCTCAAAGATGTGCCCGCTGTGCCGCGTGCCGACCAGGATGTGATCCGCCCCATCGACCAGCCCATGTATGACCAGGGCCACTTGGCCATCCTCAAAGGCAACCTCTCGCCCGAGGGTTGCGTGGCCAAGATCTCCGGCTTGAAAAACCCCGTCATCACCGGCCCGGCCCGGGTGTTTGATGACGAACAGTCGGCCCTCAAAGCCATTTTGGACGGCAAGATCCAAGCCGGCGATGTCATGGTGCTGCGCTACCTTGGCCCCAAAGGGGGCCCTGGCATGCCCGAGATGCTGGCCCCCACGGGCGCTTTGATTGGCGCCGGTTTGGGCGAGAGCGTGGGCCTGATCACCGATGGGCGTTTTTCGGGCGGCACCTGGGGCATGGTGGTGGGCCATGTGGCCCCCGAAGCCGCTGTCGGCGGCCATATTGCTTTTGTGCACGAAGGCGACCGCATCACCATCGATGCGCACAATTTGTTGCTGCAACTGCATGTGAGCGATGCCGAATTGGCCGAACGCCAAAAAGGCTGGAAGCCTCCTGCCCCGCGCTACACCCGGGGCGTACAGGCCAAGTTTGCCTTCAATGCTTCGAGCGCCAGCACCGGTGCGGTACTCGACCTCTACCCCCAGCAACCGTGAAACATTGGCCCATATCCGCCCGCTTGTTCGGTGGTGTGGTGGCGAGCATGTTGTCATGGGGCTGGCCTGGCGCAGCGCTGGCCGACGCGGTGCTGTCACAACAAAAAAATTGCACCGCTTGCCATGCCATGGAAGGGGCCATCAATGGCCCTTCGCTCAAGGCTGTGGCCCAAAAATACGCCAGTGACCGAACAGCGCCCGATAAACTGACCCAACGCATCCTCAAAGGCGGCGTGGGCGTTTGGGGCCCGGTGCCCATGCCCGCCAACCCCCAACTGAGCGAAGCCGAAGCCCGCCGTCTGGCGCAGTGGATTTTGGGATTGCGCTGATCCCTGTTGGGCCATCGGCTGGCGCCAGCCGACCACCTCATTGCCAAAAGAATTCGCGCGCTCAAAGGCGCAGGCAAACCATCGCACAAAATTTAACATTTATGCACATTTTGAGTCTATAGTGGGCGAATAATTAAATAAATTGACAATATAGTCTAAAATATTGATGAAAAGACCACCAATTGTCCTAAAATAAACTCTTTTGTATTCAAAAGAGGTTGCTGTGGCAAGCTATCAAATCATCCAATCAAGCGCCTCACCCACCCAAAAAGGGGGTGAGGTTCGCAAAAGTGAAGTGTTGGGCCCTGTCCAAGGACCGCCCAATTTCCGCACGGTATGGGCCATTGAGGCCCAAGCCAACAAGGTTTACCGCCTGGTCAATGCACAAGATCAATCCTTGGTCAAAGGCCAGCGGTTGCTGCGCAAAGGCAATGCCTTGGTCATTGAGGTCGAAGGCACCGAGGAGGTGAATTTGCAAGGCTTTTTTGACACGCACGCCCACATGGCTCAAGGCGTTGAATCAAGCGCCTTGTCCGACGCAAACGCAAGCGTCAGC
>RFNL01000256.1 GCA_009927195.1 Betaproteobacteria bacterium
TTGTACATCGGGGCGCAATTTGTCACCACCAGTGCGGCTGCGCCCACAGTTGGTGCGTATTCAGCTGCTATCCCGTTGTACATTTTGTACAACTGATGGGGCATGAGCGACCGCAAACCAAACTGGGCCGTCGCCGCCGCTTTGGGTGTGGGTTGCGCCATCTGCCTGATGAGCGCCGCCCATGCCCAAAGCACCAATGCCTTGCTGACCCCGGACGCCGTGCTCATCGTGCGTGGCCAGGTGTTGAACAGCACTTGCCAAATTTCACCCTTGGGCAATGGGCTGGCCTCACGGGTGGTGGGCTTGCCAGGTTTGTTGACCACCAACCTGATGGACAACCTGTTGGGCCCAATCACCTTGTTGCGGCTGGAATTTGTCCGTTCTGCCCGCGATTGCGGCCTGAGCGATCCCATCACCACGCCACAGTTGGTGTTTGACAGCGACATGGCCGCCGTGGTTGGGCAATCGGGTTTGTTGCGCAACACCGCCACCAATCGGCCTGCCCAAAATGTGTTGATACAAATCGGCCTGGTCGATCGTGATCAGGGCACATTTGTGCCGCTCGACCTGAGTCGGCCCAGACCGCTCAACCAAGCCTTGTCAGCGCCAAAAGACGGCAGCGTGCAGATCACCAGTGCTTTGACCCTGGGTGTTCGCTATGTGGCGGCGCGCTATTTGCCCGAAACGCTGGCCAGCCTTGGCAACCCGCGCACCTCCGATGTCAGCGATGGCAATGTGTCAGTGATGCTGCCGTTTGTGGTGAACGTGAAATGAGCCCCCCCGCAACAGTTGCCGCGGCGCAACAATTTGTGACAAAAAATCACATTTACGCATCCCCGAATGCCCCCACCCGGGGCGCCGAGAGAAGCAGCTGTTGAAACAAAAAATACCCATTAACCCACACCAGGAGCGCTTCACACCTTCATTCGTTTGATACTTTGGCCGCCAGGTTAATGCTTTTGCATTTCTTGCGCCCCCTGTCAGGTTTCGATTCAATGCCTTTATCAGAGGTATTGAAAAGACCGATTGACACCGCAGGGAGCGCCCATGAACCACTTCAGCATCGGACTTGGCTCAGTCAAAGCGTTTGTGTTGGCTTGGGCGGCGACGGCCGTGTTTTCCGCCCACGCGCTCAGCGGCGTATTGGAAATCCGGGGTGTGCTGATCTCCCCGGGTTGCCAACTGAGCCTGGTTGCCTTGCAGCGCGTGGCGGACATGGCCCAGGTCAGTGGTCACGACTGCGGTTTGACCCGCCAAGCCGACAACGCAATGTCGAACGCCATGATCGCCCAAATGTCCCAAGAGACCATCGGGTCGCCCACTTCCGCGGCCCCACCCAAACGTGTGCTAACGCTCAGTTATCGCTGAGCCCGAGAGCGGGGGTCTTCTGGCGCTGTCGTCTTTTTTGCCCCAACCTCCGCACCACCATGATGTTCAACACCTGCTCCACCTCGCCCCCAATTTTTACCGCTGTATCGTTTCGCGCTTTGCTTCGCAACACCGTTGTGTGCTGGCTGGGACTGGCCCTGGGCCTGGCCCAGGCAGACATGGTGATTGACACCACCCGGGTCATTTACCCTGAGGGTCGGCGCGAAGTGACCTTGAAAGTCACCAACACCGCCAAGGACAAACCAGCCTTGGTGCAACTGTGGCTCGACGACGGCAACCCCAGCAAATCCATCGACGAAATCGTGACGCCCTTCAACCTGTCGCCGCCCGTCGCCAGGCTGCGCGCCGAGGGCAGCCAAGTGGTGCGCCTGACCTACACCGGTGACCCCCTGCCCAGCGACCGCGAAAGCGTGTTTTGGTTCAACATGCTGGAGGTGCCGCAAAAATCGGCGGAAGAAAACAAAATCAGTTTTGCGGTGCGCACCCGCATCAAGGTGTTTTACCGGCCCAAGGCGTTGCGGGAAGACCCCGCCACTTTGATGGACCGCGTGACCTGGAAAGTGTTCCAAAAAGACGGTCAGTGGATGGCCGAAGCCACCAACCCCACGCCCTTCAACATGTCGTTTTTTGGCCTGAGTTTTGGACAAAGCGGTAACTACGATGTGTTGGGCGAAGGTGGCATGGTGCCCCCCTTGGGCAAAGCCACTTTCACGGTGTCTGATGCGGCCAAGGTCACCAAACCTTACAACCAATTCAAGATCGATTACGTCAACGACTTTGGTGGCAAACAAAGCATTGAATTGCCTGTGGCAGTGGCCCCCTGACCACATTTCCCTTGACCTGGAACCATGCGATTGGACGCAATTACGCGGGCGTGCGCGTGCGTGCCCAGCCCTTGCCGGGTGGGCGCATGGGCCTTGGCCTGGTTCTGCACTTGGGGCTTGGCATGGGCCAACAACCCCAGCCCAGACCGCCCATCGGCCTTGGATTCATCAGGCCAACAGGTGGAGATCAGCACCGAGGTTGAAATCGGTACGGGACGGGTGATTTTGCGCCTGCAAGGCCAAGGGCAAACGGGACAAGTGCTGCAGTTGCAACAAAACGGACTGGTGTTTTTAGAGCAAAGATTGAGCGAAGGCCCTTTTCAGATGTACCCCGTGAGACCGTTTCACCCCAGCGCAGACGTCACCCTAAGGGTGCGCACACCGGGTTTGGCTGATGACTCGATCACCATGCCCTTGCTTGGGGCACAAAAGCGCTCCATGGCCAACCGACAAAACCGTTTGATGGCCCCCACGCCCTTGGCCATTCCCAAAGAAAAACAGCCATCCGCGCCAGCAAACGATGAAGAGGTTGAATTCGATGCAGATTTTTTGCGCGGCAAATCCTTTCGCGACATGGACGCGTCAACCATCAAAAAACTCGGTCGCGCCCGCCCGGGCCAAGTGGATGTGGACGTGTACCGCAATGGCACGTTGGTGACCAAAACCAATGTGACGTTCACCCTGCCCGAGGGCGGTGGGGAGGCCCGCGCTTGCGTGCAAAAGGCCTTGTTCATGCAGTTGGGCATCAAGCCCGAAAACGTGAGTCCCGCTGGCTTGGCACTGCTGAAACAGACCTCGGACAACGACTGCCTGTACATGCACCAATGGGTGGAGGGCGCCCTCGACCAATACGATGTGTCTGAATTGCGCCTGGATTTGACCGTGCCGCAGGCTTTTTTGAGCCGCCTGTCGCGCACCACAGTGCCGCCCGAGATGCTCACCCGGGGAGTGAACGCGGGCTTTGTGAATTACAACTTCAACCACTTTGAAGCCAGCGGTCAAAGCTCTGATTTTTTAGGTCTGAATTCGGGCATCAATGTGGAGGGTTGGCAAGTGCGCCACACCAGCTACCTGAGCCAAAACAGCGGCGCGGGCGTGGACAACAAGCAGCAATATGTGGCCGGTGAGACCTTTGTGCGCCGCCCATTGATCGACTGGAAATCCTCACTTGCCCTGGGCGAGATCAACAGCGCCAGCCCCATTTTGGGTGGCTTGCCCTTGCGCGGTTTGCGCTTGGCCTCTGAAGAGGGACTGATGAGCGATGAGGAGCGCAGTTACCGACCGGTGGTGCGTGGGGTAGCGCGCAGCAATGCCCGGGTGCGCATGCTGCAAAACGGCGCGGTGTTTTTTGAGCTGACCGTCCCGCCCGGCCCTTTTGAGCTGACCGACTTGAACCCGCCTTCCAGCGTTGGCAACTTGACCTTGTCCATCACCGAATCCGACGGCAGCACACAAAACTTCATCGTGCCCTACAGCCTGACCGCGGGCAAGCTCAACCCCGGATCGGCACGCTACAGCTTGTCGGTGGGCCAGTACCGCAGCAGCGGCGATGCCAACGAGCCAACCCTGCTGCAGGCCTACCTGCGTTATGGGCTCAACACCTACATCACCCCAGGCATGGAGTGGATGACCAGCCCAGGCTACAACGGTGTGGGCTTGCAACTGGCGTTTAGCAACCCCTGGGGCACGCTGGCCATCAATCGCGCGCAAACCCTAGGCAGTGGGCGCTACGGCGTGGACGCCGCTGGGCATAACCAAAGCATTTCCTACAGCGCACCCGTAATGGGGCCCTTGACCATCTACGGCGGCGTGAGCCAGCAATCCTTGGGCTATGTGTCGCCCATCGCCGCCTTGTCGTCCAACGGCTCGGACCCGTACAACCCGCTCAGCCCCAAGAGAAGCCTTTATTTGAGCCTGGGGCTGGGCCTGCAAAGCTGGGGGGGCTTGAGCCTGAGTGCGGTGGAGCAAACCACCTGGACCGAGGGCCGAGTGACCCAACAATACCGCTTGTCCTACAACACCCTGGCCAAGAGCCTTTCGTTTTCGGTCTACCTGGCCCAAACCATTTACACCGACGGCACGCCGCCGGTGGACAGCGTGGGTTTGTCGGTTTCAGTGCCATTGTCCAGCCTGGCCTCTGGCGCAGGCATTCGCTACAGCCAAAACCAAACCGGCACGCAAGTGCCATCGCAAACTTTGTCGGCCTTTGGCAGCGGCTTAGACAACCGCTTGAGCTACAACTTGAATCAGTCGCAAACCGGGAGTTCAGGCACGTCCAGCGCTTCGGCCAATTGGCAGCATGGCTATGGATCACTGGGGCTGAACCTGTCTGGCTCGAACAACTCCGGCAATACCCAGGTGGGCCTGAGTGCAGCAGGTGGTCTGGTGTTGCACAGCAACGGGGTGATCCTCTCCCCCACCTTGGGCCCCACCTTTGCCATTGTGGAGTTGCCGCAAGGGGAAGGTGCCAGCCTGTCTGGCAGCGCGGCACGCATCAACCGCAGTGGCTATGGCGTGATGCCCAACCTCTCGGCTTACTACCTCAACGACGTTCAGATCAGTCTGGAAGGGGCCTCGGCTGAATTGGAAGTGGACAACACCAGCCAAAAAGTGGCGCCGGTGGAGGGTTCCATTGTTCGTCTCCAGTTCAATGCCAGCACCGGCCGCCCCTTGCTGGTATCGCTGCAAAGCAGCCGCGGTGTGCGCATCCCGATTGGCGGCAGTGTGACCGACGACCTGGGCAACGAAGTCGGCACGGTGGGACAGGGCAGCCGGGCCTTGGTGCGGGTGAAAAAACCCAAAGGGCGGTTGAAAGTCCAATGGGGCGACAAACCCGACCAGGCCTGCCAAAGCGACTATGCCCTCTCCGATGACCTGGTCGCCAATGCCTCGGGTTTCACCCGCCTGCAACTTCGCTGTGAGCCCTTGGTAGCATCAGACCAATCAACCCAAGCTGAACGATGAGCAAAACCATGCCTTTGACATTCACCTGGCAATGCTTCAAAAGGTCACTGCATGCACTGATGTGCCTGGTCGCTTTGTCATGCCTGCATCACGCACAGGCCACCATTTGTAACTCGTCAAGCCAATTCACACTTGGTAAAGGAGGGCAGTTGGTCACCTCGGTGAAGGCGAAAGAAACTGTGAATTTGACTTTGGAGATCAAAGTCACGGACTTTGATGGCCTAAAGAGTACAGGTCCTTTGGATGGTGATTTTTGCAGTTTGACCTATTTACGGGAAGAGTTGCAAACGCAGGTTACAAGCACGCCATGGAGAGCGATGAAGATTAAATCTGGCCAACTCGATCAAACCATATCCTCAGATTGCGGCACCAAAACATATAGCTACAGTCAAGACGCAAAGCCCTTTCAAAATGGTTACCCGTCTTATCCTCTGGTCGATATCAAGGATTTAGTAGCAACGGTGATTTACAACAAAAGCGGTGCGATCAATAACCCATGCAAAAATGCCACCTTCTACCTGCCCATTACCCTGACCCCTGATTTCACCTACACTGACAGCGTCAAAATTGAAGGCAATGATATTGCCAAGATCAAGCCCAGTGGAAATAATCCTATCAATACTTTTGAGGGAAGAACTCTGTCTGTCAAC
The DNA here is from genome assembly GCA_009927195.1 of Betaproteobacteria bacterium. GTDB lineage: Bacteria > Pseudomonadota > Gammaproteobacteria > Burkholderiales > Burkholderiaceae_C > Limnohabitans. Next base: position 5,828 of record RFNL01000256.1, read on the forward strand.
AAAACCTTTATCTCTTGCACCGTAACTGCGCCAAATCTTGATTTGGGCACTTTCAACACCAACGCGCCGGCAAACATGGGAGTCTTGAATGGGGTGCTGAAGTCGACCATGATCGGGGTTGTATGCAGCAATGACTCGCTTGGCTTGAGATACACGCCCGAGTTGATCATCACCGACCCCAACGGCACCAATAAGAACGCTTGTGACCCCGTCAATGCAGCGACATCCCCTTCCAATGTGGTGGTTCGCCTCTATAGCTCCTCCAAAATCGACGACACCCCCAACGGAAGGTACTGCGTCAATCGGGTGCAAAACGCCAGCGGGGCGTGGTTTTCCAACACCATGACCTTTGAATCCTTCAATACAGTCACGTATTCAGCCAGCAAGCCCATTTATGCGGGATTGGCCCTCGCCGAGGGCGAAACCCAACTGAAAGCCGGCTCAGTCAAAAGCACCCTGTACCTGAACGTTTCTTACCCATGACCTGGTCATCATGTGGGGCCAGGCTTTGCCAGCCCCGAAGCTAAACTAGCGGCCTTTCACACGGACAAATCTCATGGCCACTGACCCGCGCAAAATCAACCGCCGC
>RFNL01000448.1 GCA_009927195.1 Betaproteobacteria bacterium
TTGTGCGAGGCTGTTTCGAGGCAAAGCTAGGCATTGTACCAATCGATGCGGTCTGCCACCCTGTGAACAAAGCCCCGCCCCACTTTGATATGAATGCGGTGCCCACGGGTGGTGCAGGCCTGGATTTGTTGTTGCAAGGCCAGCAGTTGCGCCTGACTGACCTGCACACCCAAGCCCTTGAGCCAATGCCTGAGCAGATTGGCTTGGCGCGGCGCACTGAGTTGCTGCAAGTCCTGCAAACGCGGGGGCTGCCCCACCAGCCGCAAGTCTTGGCTGGCCATTTCGGTCAGCAAAGTCTGGGCTTGGGCGGCGTGGCTGGCCGTGCGGGCCAGTGTTTGGCGAAAACTGGGAAACAGTTTTTCCCACACCGGTAACAACTCTGCACGGATGCGGTTGCGGGTGTAACGGGTGTCTTGGTTGGTCGGGTCTTCGCACCAGTGCTCACCCTGGGATTGCAACCAAGTCCGCACCAGCGAACCGGGCAAATCCAGCCAAGGTCGATGCAAATGGATTTCGCCCATCAAGCGCTCAGCAGGCATGGCGGCCAAGCCAGGCAAGCCAGCGCCGCGCGAGAGGGCCAGCAAGACGGTTTCGGCTTGGTCGTCGGCATGCTGGGCCAACACCACATGGCGCAAATTACCGCCCCAGTGTTGGACCAAAACTTTGGCAATGCCCGCGTAGCGGGCGGTGCGCGCCGCTTCCTCGGGGCTATCGCCACTGTCGGGGTGGGCGTCCACATGCTGAACCACCAAGGGCACTTGCCAGCGCGCGCACAAGGCTTCGCAGTGAATGGCAAATTGGTCTGCGGCGGCTTGCAAGCCGTGGTGGATGTGCACCGCGCGCACCTGCATGGGCCAACGCTGGGCACAAGCGACCAACAGGGCCGTCGAGTCTGCACCACCGCTCAATGCCACCACCACTGCGGGCAAGTTGTCCAGCGCCTGCAAGGCCAGGACCAAAGGGTGTTCTGACCCCAGAGGGTGGAGGCTCACCCGAGTCTCATTGGGCTTCGACTTTGGTGTCGGTGAAGCGTCCATGGCTTTGCAACCGCTGGTAGCGCTTGTCCAGCAAATCTTTGACCTTGAGGTCACTGACCTGGCGAAAAGCCTCGACCAATCCGCGTTTGAGTTGGGCCGCCATGTGCTTGGGGTCGCGATGCGCACCGCCCAGCGGCTCAGTGACGATCTTGTCGATCAGGCCCAGGGCTTTGAGTCGGTGGGCGGTGATGGCCAAGGCCTCGGCTGCATCGGCGGCACGCTCCGCAGTCTTCCACAAAATAGAGGCGCAACCCTCAGGGCTGATGACCGAATACACCGCATACTGCAACATCATCAACTGGTCGGCCACACTGATGGCCAAGGCGCCACCCGAACCGCCCTCGCCAATGATGGAGGTGATGATGGGCACCTGGAGTTGCGACATCTCAAAAATATTGCGACCAATGGCCTCGCTTTGGCTGCGCTCTTCGGCATCAATGCCCGGGTAGGCCCCCGGGGTATCCACAAAAGTGAACACTGGCAAATTGAATTTTTCAGCGGTCTTCATCAAACGCAAGGCTTTGCGGTAGCCCTCTGGTCGACACATGCCAAAGTTGCGCATGGCGCGCTCTTTGGTATCGCGCCCTTTTTGATGGCCCAATACCATGCATGCCTGGCCATTGAAGCGGGCCAAGCCGCCGACAATGCTTTGGTCATCGGCGAAATGCCGGTCGCCATGCAACTCCACAAAATCGGTGAAGATGTCGTTGATGTAGTCGAGTGTGTAGGGCCGCTCAGGGTGGCGTGCAATCTTGGTGATTTGCCAGGCGTTGAGATCGCTGTAAATGGTTTTGGTCAGTTGTTGACTTTTTTTGTGCAATTGATCGATTTCGGTGGAAATGTCCACCGCAGACTCGGTTTGCACATAGCGCAGTTCTTCGATCTTGGATTCGAGTTCGGCAATCGGTTGCTCAAAATCGAGAAAGGTCTTTTTGGACAATCGGATCTCCTTGGACGGGCCATGGGGCCAGTCAATACCCCACCGGCAGCGGGTCGAGTGAGCGCCAAATATACCAAGTGGCCACACTGCAATAAGGCTGCCAGGCCGCAGCGACTTCGCGCACCTCACTGCGGCTGACCTTCTCGCCTGAAAAGTAGTTGTGACTGATGCCGTTGATCAAACCCACGTCATCCAGGGGCAACACGTTGGGGCGCATCAGGTAAAAAATCAAAAACATCTCGGCAGTCCAGCGGCCAATGCCACGGATGGCCACCAACTCCTCGATGATGTCATCGTCGCTCATGCTGGGCCACTTTTGGGTGCTGAGCAATCCACCGTCAAAATGCAACGCCAAGTCCACAAGGTATTCGATTTTTCGTGCCGACAAACCCGCTTGGCGCATGTCATCGACCTTGAGCTTGAGCACATTGGCCGGCGTGATTTTGCGCGGCAGCATGGCAAAACGGTCCCACACGCTTTGCGCGGCCTTGACCGATATTTGCTGCCCCACAATGCTGCGTGCCAAGGTCACAAAGGCATCGCCACGCGACTGCAAACAGGCGTCGCCAAACTGAGGAATCAAGCGGCGCATCACCCGGTCTTTTTTGATCAGGTGCTTGCAAGCCTCATCCCAATAGTGCGGGGTGGCCATTTGGACGCTGGGGGTCTTTGGGGCCATCAAGCACGCTCCCAAGTGGTGCCCAAAGCTGAGTCCTTGAGCACCACACCTTGGTCGGCCAGGGCTTGCCGAATGCGATCGGCACTGGCGAAGTCTCGGTCTTTTTTGGCCTGCGCACGCGCTTGGATCTGAGCCTGTATGTCCGATTCACTCATTGACACACCAGTTTGCAAAAACGCCTGAGGGGGCTGTTGCAACAAACCCAGCACACCGCCCAAGGCCTTGAGCACGGCCGAGAGTTCAGGCGATGCATGGCGATTGACTTCGCTGGCCAGGTCGAACAATACGGCCACCGCTTCGCTGGTGCCAAAGTCTTCGTTCATGGCGGCTTGAAAGCGCTTTGCATGCGGCTGTTGCCAGTCGATGTCAGCCAAAGGGGCCGGCGGCACGGTTGCCAGGGCGGTGTACAAACG
>RFNL01000261.1 GCA_009927195.1 Betaproteobacteria bacterium
GTAACGCGCCAAGGGCTGACCAAAAGCCCCTTCGCTTTGGGCGATTTCGTTCTCATGATGGGGAAACTGCAAATCTGCTCCCCCCCCATGGATGTCAAAGGTCTGCCCAAGCAACTCGCAGGCCATGGCCGAGCATTCAATGTGCCAACCTGGTCGACCCGGTCCAAAGGGGCTGGCCCATTTGGCTTCTTCAGGCTCTTGTGGCTTTGCGCTTTTCCACAACACAAAGTCCAGCGGGTCTTGCTTGCCATCGAGCACCGACACCCTTTCGCCCGCCTGCAATTCATCCAACGACTTGCCTGACAACTTGCCGTAACCGGCAAACTTGCGCACCGAAAAATTCACATCGCCACTGGCCACGCGGTAGGCCAAACCTTGTTCTTCCAACTGGCCAATCAAGCGGGTCATTTGGGGCACAAAGTCAGTGGCACGCGGTTCATGCTGGGGTCGCTCAATGCCCAACGCATCGGCATCTTGGTGCAATGCATCGATCATGCGCTGGGTCAAGCCGCGCAGGGTCTCGCCATTGTCCATCGCACGCTGGATGATTTTGTCGTCAATGTCGGTGATGTTGCGCACATAATCGACGCGGTAGCCACTGGCTTTGAACCAGCGTTGCACGACGTCAAAGGCCACCATGGAACGGGCATGTCCCAAGTGACACAGGTCGTAGACCGTCATGCCGCACACGTACATGCGAACCACGCCGGGAGTCAGGGGTGTAAAGATCTCCATCGCTCGGGTGAGCGAGTTGTGAATGCGAAGCGTCATGGGTGTTGGTATGCTCTGACGATCAAATGGCCACACTGGGCACTGACCTACAATATGCCCAGTATATATAACGCCCCTTGCGGCGAACAGACCGCCGTCGCATTTTGCCCATGAATCCCTTGACCTGGCCCTTTGCGCCGCGAACCCTTTGTCTGGCCGGTGCCTTCTGGCTGGTCATGGGCTTTGCGCAAGCACAAGGTCAGGCCACCCCCGCTGACCCCCACCAGGTGGTGGAACAACTGATGCGCCAAGACCTGATGGATGAGGCCATGGCCAACATCAAAAACCACTTGGTCCAACGCCCGCGCGACCCGCAAATGCGCTTTTGGCAAGCCGTGTTGCTGACCCGCCAAGGTCAGCGCGCACAAGCCATACAGGTGTACACCGATTTGACCCAAGATTTTCCCGAACTGGCCGAGCCCCACAACAATTTGGGTGTGCTGCAAGCGGCCAACTTGGAGTTCGATTTGGCCCAACGCTCTTTCGAGTTGGCCTTGCGCGCCGACCCCAACCATGGCCTGGCCCATGAAAATCTGGCCGATGTGTTGTTGCGCCAAGCCCAACGCCATTACCAAAAGGCCAGCCAAATCCTGTCGACCCAACAACGCAGCAGCCCTGGCCTGACGCAAAAACTGCAACTTCTGCCACCTCTTTTGAAACTCTCTGCCACCACCCCATGATGCGCCGTTCTTTGCTCCCAACCCTTGTCCGTGGCCTGACCCTGTGGGCCTTGTGTCTGAGCTTCTCATTGCCGGTAACGGCACAAACCGCACCCCGGGTGAAGTTCGTCACCAACCTGGGCGAGTTTGTGGTGGAGGTCTATCCCGACAAAGCGCCTAAAACCGTGGACAACTTTTTGCAATATGTTCGCGACAAGCATTACGACGGCACGGTGTTCCACCGCGTGATCAGCAACTTCATGGTGCAAGGCGGTGGTTATGACACCCGCTACCGCGAGAGGCCCACCCGTCCGCCCGTGACCCATGAGGGGCGTGAGGCATTGGCCAAAGGGGGGGCGCGCAACACCATAGGCACCTTGGCCATGGCCCGCACCAACGACCCCAACTCGGCCACGGCGCAGTTTTTCATCAATGTGCGCGACAACAACTTTTTGGACCCGGTGACCATTCCCGATGGCGACCCGGTCGCCCGCTTTGAGTACGGCGGTCGCACTTATGAAAACGTGCCCCGAGCCAACCTGCTCAACGCTGCCCAGTTGTTTGGTTACACCGTGTTTGGCGCTGTGGTCAGCGGCATGGACGTGGTCGAGCGCATCAAGGCCACGCCCACCGGCGCTGGCGGCCCCTTTCCCACCGATGTGCCCCGCACCCAAGTGGTCATCCAATCTGCAACCCTGGTGAAATAACATGTCCCATCCCCAAGTTGAACTGCACATCCAAGACCACGGCGTAATCACGCTGGAACTCGACGCCGAGCACGCGCCCTTGTCGGTGGCCAATTTTTTGAGCTATGTGGAAAGCGGGCACTACAACCGAACCGTGTTTCACCGCGTGATCAAAGATTTCATGATCCAAGGCGGTGGATTCGAGCCTGGCATGAAGCCAAAGCCATGTGCTGAACCGATCGACAACGAAGCCAACAACGGCTTGCAAAACAATCTCTACACCGTGGCCATGGCACGCACCAACGACCCGCACTCAGCCACCGCGCAGTTTTTCATCAACACGGCCCATAACCGCTTTCTCGACCACAGTGAACCCACAGAACAAGGCTGGGGCTATGCCGTGTTTGGCAAAGTGGTGACGGGCACCGAGGTGGTCGATGCCATTAGCAGCGTCAAAACCGGGCGCAAGGGCTTTCATGAGGATGTCCCCCTGCAAGACGTGATGATTGAAAAAGCCGTTGCCCTCTGAACACTTTGCCTTGATGGCCATGGCCGCCCCGCCTGCCATTGCGACCACGGCCATAGACCAGGTGGATGCCAAGGCCTGGACCTGTGTGGATTTTTTATCCGATGTGCATTTGCACAGTGCCGAGGCCGCAACCGCCGCCGCTTGGAAGGACTACCTGCGCCACTCCCCCGCGCAAGCCCTGTTCATATTGGGCGACTTGTTTGAGGTCTGGGTGGGCGACGATGTGCTGCACCATCCCATGGGCGCTTTCGAGCAAAGCTGTGCCCAGGCTCTGGCCGAATGTGCGCGGCTGAGACCGGTGTTTTTTTTATGGGGTAACCGCGATTTTTTGATCGGTCCGGCTTTTTTTGCCCTGACCGGTGTGCAAGCCTTGCGTGACCCCTGCCGCATCGACAGCAGCGCCGGCGCCCTGTTGCTCAGCCACGGCGACGCACTGTGCACCGAAGACCACGAATACCAGGCCTTTCGCGCCCAGGTGCGCAGCAGCGCATGGCAAAGTGCGTTCCTGTCCCAAAGCCTGCCCGACCGCATGGCCCAAGCACGGGCCATGCGGGCCCAAAGCCAAGCGCGCCAACAAAACATGGTCAGCTTGCCCGATGTGAACACACCAGCCTGCGATCAAGCCTTGGTTTGGCACCACGCCCACACATTGATCCATGGGCACACCCATCGACCCGGATGGCATTTGTTGGGCGAAGGCCGCCAGCGGCGGGTGCTCAGCGACTGGCAAGCCGAAGGGCCTCAACCCCGCACCGAGGTATTGCGGTTGTTAAACGGCCAATGGCAGCGCGTGCCCTTGGCCCAGAGGTGATTCCCTGGGCCAGTCAATCAGCGGCGCAACAACACTTTGAGCGCGTTTTGCAAGCGGCGGGCCTGAGCGGGCTCAAAGGCCGCCGACATCACCTGTGCCGCATCTTGTGCCCAGGTTTGTTGGGGTGGCGCATCGTTGCGTCGGGTCAGTAACACCAATTGCAATTGCCGACGCGCTTCCAATGAAGCGGCAGGGGTGGGCAACTCAGCGGCGATTTCCAAGCGCAACAAAGCGGTCTCGGCTTCACCTTGGGCGGGCTCCGACAAAGCCTTGAGCCACAAGCCACGCTGCGCAGGCGCCAAACGGGGACCCAATTCTGCAGCGGAGGGCACCCCGGCCGGGTCACGCTGCTCCCAGGCCGAGAGCACGTGGGTGAGGGTTTCGCCATGGGCTTGGGCGGCGAGTTTTTTCAAAGCCAGTTCGGCCTGTTCCAAGGCATGGCGCTGAGCGCGAAACGCGGCATCACCCAAGCGCGGGCCGCTGTCAAAACGCTCAGAGCGTGCGCCTGGCGCTGGGCGATCGCCGTTGCCCGCAAAACCTTCGCGACCACGGCCCACGTCGGCATTTCGACCCCTGGGACCGTCGCGGTTGTCTCGCCCCTTCAAACCACGACCCACGGGCGCGGGCTCGGCCTTTTTCATGCCGGGTCGATCGTCACCACGCACCGCCAGCACGGGCTTGGCCGCACGCACTGTGGCGGCTGGCGCGGCAGAAATGGGTGCGGGGGCCTCTGGCGAGGGCATGGCATCCGTTGAAGCGGGTGCGGATTCGCTGGCAGCATCCACCTCCGCAGCGATGGGGCTGGCTTCTTGGCTGGAACTGACCTGGGGCTCGGGGGCAGATGAGGCA